>DRBZ01000112.1 GCA_011043895.1 Candidatus Cloacimonadota bacterium | reverse complement strand
AGTGGTATTAACGCTCTGTCCACCAGGACCAGATGATCGATATACATCAACCTTCAGATCTTTTTCGTCGATCTCAAAGTCGATCTCTTCTGCTTCCGGCAATACAACCACAGAAGCTGCAGAGGTATGAATTCTTCCGGAGGATTCAGTTTCCGGTACACGTTGAACACGATGTACACCGCTCTCAAACTTCAGGGTACCGTACGCATTCCTGCCCTGTACTTCGAAGGAAATTTCTTTCAATCCACCCATGCCTGTTGGATTGGAATTCATGATGTCGATCTTCCAACCCTTCTTATTGATGAAATAGGTGTACATGCGATACAAATCTGCTGCAAATAGGGCTGCTTCATCCCCGCCTGTTCCCGCTCGAATTTCCATAATTGCATTCTTCACATCATTTTCATCTTTAGGGATGAGGAGTGCTTTCAGTTGTCTTGTCAGTTTCTCGATTTTATTTTCAAGATGTGAGTTTTCTTCCCGATACAGTGAGATCAGCTCCTCTTCCTCTTCGTTTTTAAGGGCTTCCCGATTTTCCTCCAACGCCTCTATGGTGGTTTCAAGTTCTTGAGCACAATCGATTATTTCTGAGATTTCTTTGAAACGTGAGGAAAGTTCTCTGTAAAGATCGAGTTGAGCTATGATATCAGGATCAGCAAGTTGCTTTTCCAGTTCGGAGTATTCTTGCTTGAGTTCTTCAACCTTACTCTTCAGATTCTTCTTCATTATAAAATCTATAATTCTCGTATATTATTGGTTGATCGAGTGCTGCATGAAGGGCACAAATCGCGACTTCCAATTGCTTATCATCCGGTTCCTGAGTAGTTATCCTTTGCAGTGCGAGCCCGGGCGCAGAAAATATTCTCACGATCCAGTGATTGATATTCTTGCCAGAGAATCGAAGGATCTCATAAGAGATTCCTGATATGAGTGGAATGAGCAGCAAATGATAAAAAATTCTAATACCGAGTGGAATTGCCTGCCCAATGATCAACGCGACAATTGCATCAGTTATCGAGAAAATGAGAATCGCAATGACCAGTACTATAAGCATAAAACTTGTTCCGCAACGAGGGTGAAATGTGCGAAATTTTTTGGTATCATCAATAGTGAATTCAGGATTTCCTTCATAGGCGAACACAGATTTATGTTCAGCACCGTGATATTGAAAAAGACGCCGCACATCTTTCAGAAAACTGATCAAATAGATGTAGAGCACAAAGAATACGATCCTGATACCTCCTGTGAGAAGATTGAACAAAATACTTGTTTTTTCGATATTTATCCAGTAGGCAATTCGATAGGGGAGGAATACAAAGAGAAGAAAGGCAAGTCCGAATGCAAAAATGTAAGAAAACGCGGAATAGAGTTTTTCAAAGAAAGGATTTTTCTTCTTTTTCTTTTTGTCGGAATCATCATCTTTGATCGCTTCGTCAGCAGAGAAGTTGAGTGTTTTCAATCCGATGGACAGCATCTCGATAAGGGATACAAATCCGCGAATGATCGGCAACCCATAAAATTTATTCGTTTTGGTTTTTGATATAAATTCTTCTTTTTTAATGATAATACTGCCGTCTTTTTTTCGTAACGCTGTGGCGATATAGTGTGGACCGCGCATCATCACGCCTTCGATCACCGCCTGTCCGCCTACAGCAATTTCTGGTTTTTCTTTCATGTTGATTTTAGATAAAGTTATCCTACATTTGGTTACTTTGGGTTAATTATGTGAGTAAATTCCCCTGGTGTGAGGTGCTATTTTTCTTTTTGGTCGTCTTTTTTCTGGAACTTGCTGTATTTTTTCTTGAACTTTTCGATACGACCGGCGCTATCTACCAGTTTCTTCTTTCCTGTATAGAATGGATGGCACTCCGAGCAGATCTCCACATGTATCTCGGGCATGGTATCTCTGGTCTCAAACGTGTTGCCACATGCACATGTCACCACGCATTTTTGATATTTTGGATGAATATCTTTTTTCATTTATTTTTCTCCACGTAATAGGGTTTATATAATTGCTACAAAAAGTAAGATACCCAGTTGCAGTGTCAAATTTTATAAGCTTTGCAGCTTCTGGGGGTATGTTAACCACGGAAAATTCAAAAATAATATTAACCACGAATTAACTCGAATGAACACGAAATGAGCCTTCATGGATTATTCTGTGATTGCATTTTAGAATAATGAATAAAGAACATCAATGAAGATTTAAGAAGCCCCAAGAACCTTACGAATGGTTGGCTCAAGCAAACTTCGTAATGGTTCGCAGAGAGTGGATTTAGACGTGGTCTGAAATGTCGGAGTTCAGAACAATATCTGTCCGTTAGCAGTTCACGCTTCTTTACAAACTACTTTTGATTGATAAAAAAGTGTGTCATTCTGATGAAAGAAAACATTCATATTATAATGATATGAAATTTAGAAAATGTATTTCATTTCCCAGGCTCGTGCGCTTCAATAAAGTTCTGCACTCGCTCGAAATGCGTGCCCTTCCAGTATATCTTACCACATCCATTGCATCGTGAGAACTCATCATGATGTTCATACACATATATGGGAACGAAGTCTTTAATTTCTTCTTTTTGTACTGGAATCGTTTTCTCATTGCATACAATACATCGAGTGAATATCTTGTCGGTTTCAAGAGGAATAATAGCATGTACTTCTCTCAGCATATCTTTGAGAGAATTTGAATTCAGAAAGATGATCCTGATTGGGAACTTGCTCTTGAGAAACCATCGATTTTTCGTAATGATAGCCCTATCCTGACTTTGTGCGATGCTTACAAGATTGATTGGCTTGATATGCTTCCTGTAATACGTATCATAGCCAAGTATCCTGAGCCATTTTGCCAGAGAACCCAGCATTCTGTCCACTGCATAACGAGGTTTTTTTTGCATAAATTTATACAAAATCTCTTAAAAAAATTGTCAAAAAAAAGACCGATTAAACAATTTTCCTTAGCAAAATAAGCAGGTGAGGATGAGAAAAAAGATATTGTTGTTATCCATGCCGAATTACACGGTCAGCTTTTACTCGGGGATAAGGACACCATCTCTCGGGCTTGTATCACTTGCAGGAAATGTGGATGAGCAGTTTGTCGAAAAAATTCATGTTGCCGATCTGCTCATGGTGCAGCACAATCTTCAAGGATATATTAAATAAATCCTCAAGAAGTATGCTCCAGATATTGTGGGACTCTCTTGCATGAGTTTCCAGTATGAAACAGCGATAGAAATTGCAAAAATCTTGAAAAAGTGGAATTCTCGAACTGTAGTCATTTTAGGTGGTTATCATCCAACACTGGCGCATGAAGTTATTGCAGATTCGGAAGCGCAACAGTTTATCGATTTTATGATTCGGGGAGAAGGAGAAGCAGCATTTGCAGAACTAGTGCAGGCACTTGCTGAAGGGCGTTCTTTTGATAGTATAAAAAATCTCTCCTATAAAGAAGATGGGGTGTTCATTCACAATCCTCGTTCAGCAAATCTTGATCTGCAGTCGATAAAGTTGCCAAACAGGCAATGCAGATTAACAGGGCATTATATGATCTTTGGAAAGCAAGCAGATGTGATAGAGACTTCACGCGGATGCATCATGCAATGTGATTTTTGCTGTATGCCCCAGATGTACGGAAGGGCTTTCCGGAAATATCCCGTAGAAAGAGTGATTGAAGATATCAAGCAGGTGAAGGATCGGGGTTCTAAAGCAATTTTCATTATAGATGATAATATCTTTATTGATGCGGATCATCTTGGAGAGTTGTGCGAACAAATTATGAAAAATGGGTTGCAGGAAATTCATTACACGATTCAGGCGAACGTTGCAAGGATTTCCCGCGATCCGAAGCTCGTTGAACTTATGGCACAGGCGGGAGTTAAGGTCGTTTTCCTTGGTATCGAAAATATTAAGAAAACAAATATTGAATTCCTGTCAAAAGACAAACACGTACTCGAGCAAACAACTCAAGCATTAACTTTACTGAGAAAGTATAGGATCATTTCTGTCGGAGGATTTATCATTGGAAATCCTTATGATAATGAACAGATTCTGTGGGAACATGTGCAATTTGCTCAGAAAAATACTCTTGACGTGCCATTATTCATGTTGCTTACTCCATTCCTGAAAACTGAAATTCGCGAAAAAATAATGAGTGAAGGATTACTCACCAATCCGTATGATTTTTCGTTTTATGACCTCTCCCATGCAAATCTCAGGACTAAGTTCCTCTCTCCGAATGAATTAAACTTGCTCAAGAGTAAGATGTATGGAGCATACAATAATTCTGCCCTTTTAAAGTCAAATATGATAAGAACGCACTACCCGTGGTATTTTCTGAAACTTATTTTGAAAGAGACTCCTCGTTCTGCTACGAATTTCTTGAGAAAATTCTTATATAAGAATTGGGAGTACGAGAATTATAAAGCTGATAAAGTGCGAGAAATAAGAAGAATGAAAAAATGGTTGCTCGATAAACAGAACTATATTCAGAAAGAGTTAGAAGAGTTTAGTTATTAATTGGCAGTGAAATCAATAAAAAAAGTTGTATTTTTCATGATATTGAGGAGTTAATCATGAAAGCAATGCATTTATTTGTCGTATGTATTATTGTTATGTTCCTTGGCCGTGAACAACGTAGCAACGAATATACAATCGGTGCGATATACAATCTGGAAGGATCGCAGGCTTCGCTGGATAGCCCGTCTGCAAAAGGTGCAGAGCTCGCAGTGCAGATCATAAATGCACAAGGTGGAATTCGTGGAAAAAAACTGAAGCTAATTCTTGAAGATGGAAAATCGGATCCTGCGGTCATAAAGAAAGTAACGGAGAAATTGATCAAAGATGATAATGTACCAGTGATAATCGGTTTCAGTGATACGGATATGGTACTAGCTTCCGCACCTATTGCTGCTGAACATGAAGTCATATTTATCACCTCTGGAGCCACCTCTCCAAAGCTTCCAGAGCAGGTTCCCACCTATCTATACCTCTCTTGCTTCGGCGATAATGTACAGGCAGCAGTTGTTGCCGAATATGCCTTTTCACGATTAGGTCTTCATTCGTGTTTTATGTTGACTGACGAAAATATGGATTTTACCCGTCTTCTTTCTAAATATTTTATCAAACGTTACTCAGAACTGGGAGGAGAGATTATAAAAGAATCATTTTTTCAGGGTGGCACGAACAATGTACAAGATATCATTAATGAGATCATAGTACTCGACCAACAACCTGCTATGCTCTTTGTGTCTGCCGGACCCAACGATGTGGGAAATATTATCAAGCAGATACGCATGGCAGGTATCACTCAACCCATTTGTGGTGGTGACAGCTATGACACGCCACTACTCATCAAAACAGCCGGTGAATATGCAGACAATATCTATTTTGCTACGCATTTCATGGTCAAAGAATATACCGATGATGTTTATTTTACCTCTCCACCTGCAGGTGAACAGGAAGATTCCGACAAAACGATCATGGAATTTATTACCGCTTATAAGAATACGTATGGTACCCTTCCATCCAGTTCATTCGCAGCTCTTGGATATGATGCGGTCATGCTTGTAGCAGAAATATACAAAAGGGCTATCAGACTGAATCCAGATGGATTATTTTCAACACTCTCTCATATACGAGATTTTCCGGGAGTGACCGGAACAATTTCATATAACGAAGATCAGAAAATACCACAAAAAGGCGTAACACTCATAAAAATATCGAATCGTGAACAAATCTTCCTGGAATCGCTTGTACCTTCTAAAATACCTGCCCCGTAAACTATATTAGTCCGGAAGTATCTTTCAAAAGAATAGTATCGAGAAAATTATTGACATGAGAGACGTCTATTATATGAATAATAGATATAGAAATTGACTAATAGGAGAAGCAATGTATGGAACACATGATATTCCAACTTCAATGAAAGAATCTGGATTATCTCTAGATTTTTCACAGGTTGATTATGGATATCAATACACATGCAAGCTGGCTGATAACAAAGAATTCAATAAGATAATCCTGGTTGATAAAGCTCGTGTGCTGATTAACCCGGTTGAACCGATTAATTTGCCGAAGCATATAACAAATTATTTGATGCTCGAGTTTGATAAAAACCTTACCATTGCCCCTCATCAGGAAAAAAGTTTTTTTGCGACATTTCCCATTGAGATAGGGATTTTTATATTTAAAAGAAGAGAATTCGAACCTATTGATATCATTTCATTACTCCCTGCTAAGTATTCGCTGTACGGTGATCCCAGAATTGGAGTGGTTGCTCGATATCACAAAACCGAGATATATTCTCAACAACCTGAAGTAGATAAACTTCATTACGGAATCATACATATTACAGTTAGAAATTCTGATGCACAATGGAATACGATTTCAAAGCTTGTCCTCAATGCCTATGGCATGAAACTCTTTTATAATGAAAAGCTCGTGAAACTGTATGCATCCATGAAGATTAATAATGAAATTTCAGCAGAAACCGAGTGTTTTACACCACCCCCTGAAAAGGGTTTCAAAAAGGCAATGGAACTGTATGTGAGTAAAAAAATTGCTATAACATCTTCAAAATTTCTTATGATGGAGGGTATATAATGCTTGATACAATCGTATGGGGAAAAATTACCGTTTTGCAACTTATTATAGCAATAGGAATCTTCATCATCTCAATTATTGTTTCAAAGATTCTTTCTATGTATGTTCGTCGTTCATTAAAAAATAAAGCATCAAAAGATAATCTGGAAATTATGATAAAGATCATATCGTACGCTATCATGATTATTGGGCTGATATGGGCTTTATCTGTAGTTGGACTAAAACTTTCCGGATTGCTGGTTGCTGGTGGGATCATGGGAATTGTTATTGGTTTTGCCAGCCAGAGTATCGTAGGAAATCTTATTTCCGGTATATTCCTGATGATAGAACGCCCAATAAGAATAGGAGATACGGTAAACATTAATGGATCGACTGGCATCATAGAGGATATCAGGATAATCTCGACAACCATAAGAACGTTCGATGGGTATCAGATGAGAATACCGAACGAGAAAGTCTTTACCGCGAACATCTCCAATTTTGTAGCTAATGTGGTTCGTCGTTTTGAATATGATGTGGGAATTCGATACAACGACGATGCAGATAAAGCTATTACTATCATCAAAGAATTACTCGATAAAGAACCTTTTGCTTTAAAAAATCCAGAACCATTGGTCTGGGTGAACAAACTCAGCGATAATGCAGTCAACATCAATGTGAAAATTTGGGCTCCGATAAGCGAGTGGTGGGCTCTCAAGACAAGTATGCTCTGGCGCATTAAAAAAGCACTTGAGGTTGAAGGAATTGAAATCGCATTTCCTCAGAGAGTCCTATGGTTTGGAGATTCACGAGAGAATAATGACACACTTCCTGTTGTGACTTCAGAAAAGAATATTACCCAATAAAATTTGCATTGCATGTGAATAATCCTAACAAAAAACCGCTAAAAGTTATCCTCATATCCTGTGCTATACTCATCGGATTGCTGATAGTAGTTATCATAATTGCTGGTTCAACAATAGGTGAAGGCATTATCAAAGGTATTGTAGAGAAAAACCTTTCAAAAATGCTTCACATGAATGTTACAATAGAGGATCTTTTCACGAATATATTTTCCGTTGTAGAAGTGGTGAACCTCGATGTATTTGATCCATCAAGCGGGATGTCATCATTTCATGTTAAGGATCTGAAGGTTCACTACAATATTCTGGCACTCTTATCGAATCGATTGTCTCTTTCTGAAATCACTGTTAATGATATGCGTGTATATGTAATGAGAGATGTAAAGGGCAAATTACTCATTCCGGAATTACCATCTACAGAAGAGCCCTCGAAAAATTCAATGGTACTCAACATCGATAAAGTAAATGTTACGAATTCTTCATTCTCTTATGATGATAAGTCTATCCCATTCTATGCCTTGTTACAGGAATTCTCTTTGCTTGTCCAGCATCAAGGCGCTGATGAAAGCTACGATTTTGAAACAGGTTTTAAACAAGCAGACATAACATATGATGAAAAAGATCTGAAAGTTAAAAATTTTAATATCTCAGGAACATTTACGCAGCAGGAACTTACAGTAAGCAATGCAGGATTCTCTCTCTTTGGAATCGATGTAACAGCTTCTGCAGAAGTAGAAAATATTGAAAAAAGTCCTTATATTAATGGAGAGATATTTATCGATGGTGATCCTTACGAACTAATAGATATCTTTGATGATGATCTGCCAGTTCGGTATAGACCGGACATGAATGAGATATCTGCAAGGATAACTTATGCGGGAACACTCGATGATTACAATATTGCAACCAGTCTAAATATCCCCAGTATCGTTGCTGAAGAGATCGAACTGACCGGTAATAATCTTAGTATGCATCTTACAAATGACACGCTTCACATTGATACACTATCTACTCACGTTTTTGATGGGACATTTGTTGCCAAAGGTTTCGTTGAACTCGATTCACTCCAACGATTCAGTATTCAAAGTTCTCTATCAGATATAAATATTGTTCCTTTATGGGATTTTATCTATACAACGCCTTCATCTTACACTGGAAATCTTCATGGGACACTTGCCGTTGAAAGTTCACTTCAAAGCATAGTTGAACCTTCACTATCCGTACAAATTAACAGCACCAATTTTTCATTTAAGAATAAGACTATTCCCGAATTGCATACTTCATTCAGTTATTGCAAAGGTGATGGTGAATTTTTGCTGACTCAGGGAACCTCAAAGATCTCAGCACAATTCTCTCTCGATGATTCCATGGTCTCGGGACAAGCGATAATTGCTATTCAGGAGATAGAGTATCTTGCAGGTTTATTTGATGTTCAGGGGCTAACTGGTCAGTTAATTGCGGACTGTGATTTCTCTGGAAGTTTGAACAATCCGTCGGTAACCGCACAATTGCAGGGAAAGAAAATACTCTATCAGGGCTTACCTATTGATAGCTTACAAACTCGGATCTCGTATGAAGATTCTACATTGAATATTCTATCAAGTAATATTTCCGGTAAAACGAATTCTATAAAGGATTTTACACGCGCAATGCTTGAAACAGAACTTGAAGGTTCATGTAACTACAACATTACATTAAAGGGCACGCTGAATGATTTCACAGGCAGTGTGATAATTAAAGCTGCTGATGTGCTATATGAAAATAGAAAAATCGATCATTTATCCATCAGGGGAACAGCAGAAAATAAGCATATTGAGTTAGAAGAATTATCTCTTAAAATAGAGGATATTATCTGTAAAGGGTCAGGATCGTTCAACATGCTGCAAAAAGATGGAAATGTGGTTTTGCAGTTTGAGAAACTTACTGGCTTGGACAGGAAATCTATGGGGAAGATATCAACAGAATTTACTTTAGAACCGTCAATTGCCCTTGAAGCTGAACTGGATAAGGTCGATCTGATGCTTGCTCAAGTTGCTGCAGATTCACTTCCGAATATCAATGGATTTCTTTCAGGTGTGTTACACTTTTCAGGAACTCTAGATAAACCAAATGGAACCCTTGATCTTAAAATTGAGAAACCGTCCTACGAAGATATAATATTTGATAATGTGGAACTCTCTGCAGACATCACTCCCTCAAATATTATTCTGAAACAGGCGATTGTAGAATTATATCAATCAAGATTAAGGGCAAGAGGGAAAGTAGGACTCGAACATTCCGAGAATGGAACAACCATATCAGACAAGAGCAGCATAAAAGGAGAATTGACACTCGATGATATTGAAGCTGCAAATTTTACTGAACTCTTTCCCAATAATATAACGCTGAAGGGAAGTCTGTCTGCGCATGCTTCTGTTGATGGCTTTCTTGCCCGACCAGTTGTGCAGGGAGTTATAGCAATCCAAGATGGATTTCTTCAGACAGGAGAAAAGAAGCCTCCATTGACCGGACTGAATGCGAAAGTTATTTTCGATCAGGATTCCCTTGATATTAAAGAATTTACCTGTGATTTCACCCAAAAGAAGATTGCTCTTACCGGCTACATTCTTCAAGAGAACTTCGAAGCTTTTTCTGCAGATCTTGCGCTTGATGTGGGTAAATTCGAAATCCTTAGGATTAAAGGAAGATTGGATGATGTGTCAGTTAATGGAGAGATCAAGGTTGATGATTTTGATCTCTCATTTCTTGCAGCGTTGCTTCCTCAGATCGATTACTCAAAAGGATTTGTTGATGCTTCACTAATAATCAAAGGAAAAACCACAAGTCCTTCTATACAAGGATTTATCAATGGCAAGAATCTTGAGTTCCAGCCAAAGGGATTACCAGTTCCTTTTACGAAAGGTGGTGTAGATATTGTGTTCGATGCTGGATCGTTTGATATTAACTCATTGAATTTTGCTTTTGGTGAAGGAATAATTTCCTGCAATGGATTTGCTAAATATTCTCAATCAGGAGTTCAGGATCTTCATATCAACCTACAAGCCAAAGATGTATATTTTAACCAGAAAAAGGTTTTGCAATTTACTCTAAAAGATGCAATGGTCCAATATTATAAAACTGGTTCGGGTTTCATACTGGACGGTAGTATCAAGCTGGGTGAAACTAAATATCAACAGAATGTTCAAATCCCGGAAGTGCTTGAATCTTTAGGAAGACCGAAAATATTTCATAAACCTACACCTCTGATGACGCAGACTAAACTAAATATTCAGATTACGAACAGTGATGATATACTATTGGATAACAATATTGCACATATCAACATGAAGCTGGCTTTAAATATCATCGGTACTCTTGCCAATCCTAATCTTGGCGGTAGGATCGATTTGACTGATGGCTATATCATCTATCTGGATAGAAAATTCGAACTTACCAGAGGAGTGCTCGATTTCATCGATCCAAATCAAATCAACCCGACACTGGATGTGCAGGCAATTGCTAAAGTAAAGAACTACAATCAACCAGAAAATCCTACCTATCTCATTACGATAACTGTTACAGGTCCAGCTGATAAAGCAAAAATAAATTTACAGTCAGTTCCAGCGCTTGATCAGGCAAATATTCTCTCTATACTCACCTTTGGCACTACCAGAGAACAGATATTTTCGCAGTGTCCAGATAACTATCAGACATCACTGAAGGATATATTACTTGAAAGGGCGAAACTCTATTCAAGCCAGAAGATCGCCAGTTATGTTGCAGGTAGATTAACTCATCTTCTCGGACTTGATGATGTCTCTATAGAAGGGAACATCTTCGATCTTGATGATGGGGGACCTCAACTGACCGCATCCAAAAAACTCTCAGACAGGATCAAGGTTACCTATTCGACAAAAGTTGGTTACCTGAATGAACAAAGTATCAAGTTAGACTATAAATTAACTGACCATTTTTACTTGCAGGGACAGGCAGATCAAGAAGGTACTGCAGGTATCGATGCTATTTACAGGATACATTTCAAATGAGAAAAGTAACTATTTTCATCATCCTGATGCTAGCCATTTTCAATTTTCTAATTGCCCGTGACAAGGATGCGTACAAGATAGAAAGTTTCACTATTGAAGGAAATGAAGTGTATTCAAGCCGAACACTAAAAAAGGTGCTGGTCACCAGAGCTTCTCACTTTCTCAATCCTGCATATTTTTATCATGCTGTATTTGAGCAGGATATGAAAAATCTCACATTATTTTATCACCAGAATGGGTATCTTGAAGCGAAGGTAGTGGATCATAGCATCGATGAAGACCATGAGAAAAAGACCGTTTCAATCTTCATTCAAATATATGAAGGTCCACCCACTCACATAAGCGAAGTTGCAATTTTCGGCAATAGCGTATTTACTGATGATAATATCCTCTCATCGATAGCTGTGCGAAGTGGTCAGCTACTTAATCAGAAACGAATTCAGGATGCGACCTACAAAATACTCAGCATGTACGGGAATCATGGTTATCTGGATGCTGAAGCAATCCCCGACATCAAGGTAAATAAAGAAATCAACAAAGCGATAATTGACTTCCAGATCACAGAAAATGACCAATTTAGGATTCATGATATCACAATTCAGGGATTGGATATCACCAAAAAAAGAGTGGTCTTGAGAAATATTACATTCAGACCTGGTGAGATAGTTAATTATTCCAAGATACTAAAATCACAGCAGAATCTATATCTTACCAGTATTTTTGAAAGCGTTTTCATCAGACCGGTTGCAGTTGATTCACTTCCCACTCGAAAAGATATATTAATCGAAATACAGGAAAAGATTCCGGGAGAGTTCAATCTCGGAGCAGGTTATGGTTCATTTGATAAATTTCGAGTTTTTTCTGAGCTTGTGAATAATAATTTCAGGGGAACTGCACAAAAGATCGGCATCAATGGAAAACTCAGTTCCATAACAAAGAAGGCAGAAGTTGCCTTTACCGAACCCTGGACCTTCGGAATAAAGCTGAAAACAGATCTAAATATTTTTACATCCTATAATAAAGAACCAGGATATAGCATCACTCAGTGGGGTGGTAAAATATCGGTTGGCAAGAAACTTTCTGTTCCTTCGAATGTGCTGATATCTTATATGTATGAACGTGTACAATACAAAGATGTAGTTGCTGATGATATCGCCTATGCTCCAAACCTGAACACCGTTTCTCTGTCGTATACTTTTGATAACAGAGATAATATCTTTAATACTACAAAGGGTGTGTATTTTTCATGTGATAACGATGTGGTCATTTCATATCATGATACAGAAGATATTTTTGATAGAATAATAATTAATGCTAAAAGTTTTATGCCCATTTGGGAAAGTACGATTTTTGCTCTCTCCACACAGATTGGCTTTATGAAAGTTTTTGGGAATGATACATCCATTCCGCTCAATGAGAGATTTTATACAGGAGGTCCCAATTCTATTCGGGGTTTTGGTTACAGAAAGGTTGGTCCAATAAGTAAAAACGTACCTGTTGGAGGTAGATATAAGCTTGTAGGAAACCTCGAGGTAAGGCAGCGATTGTATAAAGCTCTTAGTGGTGTTGTATTCTTTGATTTTGGAAATGTATGGAGTTATCTTGAGGATATACCAAAGCAGTCACTACGCAGTTCTCCAGGGATTGGATTACGGCTTGCCACACCAATTGGAGTTGTTCGTTGTGACTATGGATTTAACTGGTTACCCCAAAATGGAGAACCGAACGGGAAGTTCTATTTCAGTTTGGGACAGGCATTTTGAGCATTCCTGGAGTCGAAAACATTGACGAAATTTTTATTATAGTTTTCTATACACAAAGATAAAATCTGGAGCATTCATGGATTCTGCAAACGAACAAGAAGCAATGAGAGTTTTGCTTATTAGTAGTGATGAAGCTGACATTACTATCGTAAAAGAAGTACTCTCAGAATCAAATTTTTTAAGAGAGCTTTATGTGGTTCGAGATGGAGAGGAGTCACTTGATTTCTTATTCAAACACAAGAATTATATAGATGTTCCAACACCAGACCTGATTCTTCTGGATCTTGACCTTCCAAACAAAAACGCCAGAGAAGTGTTAAAAGAGATTAAACATGATGATATTCTTAGATTGATACCTGTGGTTGTTCTCGCTACTTCTAACTCCCAGTACGATATAAATGAATGCTATAGCTTACATGCGAATTCTTATATAATCAAACCAGTTGATCTGGACAATTTTAATGAAACTATTCGAAAGATAGAAGAGTTCTGGTTCACCTGTTCAAGTCTTCCCTCATATAATTAATCATGAAATATATACTTGTACTCAGCGATACACATGGGAATTACGAAATCCTTCAGGATGTGTTGGATAGCAATATGCTGGTTGATGTGATCATACATCTTGGAGATAATTATGAAGACCTTGATCAGTGTGTCTACAACCGCAGAGGGAGAAAAGTCTATCGAGTACCTGGAATATTTCACCCAAAATATAGAGATGGATCTTTACCACACCATCAGGAAATAGCACTTGAAGGTAGGCGATTAATTATTGCACATACTTTTGATGATATCATTGGAAGCGGGGATGTTATACTTTATGGGCATACTCATAACTGGGAGATTTCAAATTCTATTAAAGGTATCTGCTTTAATCCAGGACACTTACGTGAATTAGTGGACAAAAAACGAAGTGCTACGTATGGCATAATGGAAGTTTGTGACTCTGGAATTACATTGAGAATTCTCAACTTACAGCATAAGGTCATTGCAGAAGCATACATATAATAAAAAGGAGATAAGAGATGAACAAAAGATTAATGAAAATCGTGCTTATTGGAGTAACGGTGGTTTTTCTGGCTGGTTGTTTTAATATCACACAGCATATTTCCAAAGATGGAGATAAACTGAACGTATTTATTAAGTTTTCGGTGAGCAAAAGTATTTTTGAAATGTCTAAAAGTATGGGCGGCAAGTCTGATGAAAATCCATGTGAAGAGATATACACATTCAATGAGAAGCAGATCATAGAAACATTCCCGAAGAGTTTTAAGGCAGATTGTAAGAAAGTCGATACCGAGCTTGAATGTGGCTATGAGATGTATCTTACCATCGATACGAACAGTAAAGATTATAAGAAGATGAAGAAGGATGATGCACCGGCGTTCATTCCATTTATCGACAAGAAAGAGATTTACATTGCTTTTCCTCACGATGATGAAGAAGAGGAAGAGGATCAGATGGCTGCTGGTTTTATGTCGAGCGCTGTGTATAAACTAACATTAAACAGGAATGTAGTTGAGAAGGTCAAGTCGATTTCTTTCTTGAATGCTGATGAAACCTTTGATGTTTCATTCGTCGAGTTGTCAGATATTTATATCATTGAAGTTCCCCTGGCATACTGGATATCTTCTTCTTCTGATTGCTCCTTAGTGATCAAATATTAGGAAGATTTTAAATGAACAAACAAAGTGCTCTATACAGAATTTTTGCTTGGATAATCGTTATTCTCGTGGTTGCTGGATGTTCGGTTCCTCAAATAAAACTTCCCTTTGCCCTGCAAAACGATACTTCAATGTATTCGGTAAAGGGACGTTTTGGTTTCACCTGGAATAAGGTCATTACTTTTGGAGGATATACGACCTCCAAATTCAACAGGGGTTGGACAACAAACGAGTCCAATTCATCGGATGTGCTTCAAATGAAATCTGCAAAGCAGAAGTTCAATTTCATTCAATACACGCCGGATGGAAAGCAGGCAGAAGTGGTGTGTGCGGGTCATTTCGAAGAATCTGACGTGAATGTGGTCAATGACTTTTTCTCTATCGACCTGTCTTATAAAAATTATTTTTACGGGAGCGTGCTGCTCGATAAGGGCATGGATATCTGGAATTTTGTGGTGAACAATCCGGATAATATCTCTCCCAAAAATCTTGATATGGGGGAAGCCAAAAACGATAAGGGGGATGTGATAAAGATACAGGGCATTCTCCAGGTGGAAGGGCAAAATATTCAGAAGATTTTCCAGGGCAGTGTGTATGGATATGAGTTCATACATAATGGCACGACGATCGGTGCGGTTTCCACGATCAATGCAGGTGCGGTGTGGATAAAGAATAGTATTTCTGATGATCTGAAACTCGTGCTTGCGGGTATGTCCACCAGTTTGCTTGTCCGTGATGACCTCGAGGAGCAGAGTAATAATTAAATATACTTTTGGAGTGCATCAAGTGTCTTGATGCAATATATGAGATAACTAAGGTGTCAGTGACCACTCCCTGACACAATATTAATTTGTTATTGAAGGCGATATTTGCCAATATCGCCTTCGGTTATTATTTTTGGGAGTGCTTGTACCAGCTGGCGGAAGCGATGAATTCGAGAGTAATAGCGGACGGTGTCGGTTACCCCAAATAGATAACGCGTGTCATTCACAACTTGCCTGTCAAGTCGTAATGAATTGGAGACTGAATCAGGAATCCAGCTTTTAATTTCTATTGATTTACAGTAAAATGATATTCGTCACTGTATCTCGTTTCCATTCCAAGTGCATTTAATGCCTTTACTTTCCAGGTTGCAGCACCATAAATCGTATAGTCGATCGTTTGAGAATTTGTGGAAGGAGTGAGGGGGAACGTTACACCATTTATGACGAGATTAACTTCATATGAAAAGGCATCCTCGATAGCTGTCCAGGTAAGATCAATAGGATATTGCAAGGTTGCGTTGTCGACTGGAGTCAGCGGATTCGGTGTTATATATGCTTGATCTGAAAGGGTAACATCGATAGATTTTATCGATGTTTTACCATCGCTGTCCAGTGCTTCTACTTTTATAATATGGTCAGCGGAATCTGTAAACCAATAGGTGTGCCAATCACATGTGTAGTTTTTATTGGTCGGTGATTGGTACAGACAGATTGAGTCAACGTAAATGGACACCGATACAATACTTTTAGTGTCTTCAATGGAGACTTCTATCGTATAAATTGAATCATTAATCGTTTCATTGTCTTGTGGATGAATGAATGTAATAGTGGGGGGATTATCAGAACTTGTTGATGAGGTGCATGAGATCACAAAGAGAATTCCTAAGAAAATCGATAGGATACTTAATTTTTTCATAAAACTCCTATGTAGTCATTTAGAATGCAAAAAATATTTAAAGCTTTCATCGTCAAGAAAAAAAGGTTTGAGATTAGTGAAATTTTAAAGCGCGCCCGCCCCGATTCGAACAGGGAACCGTCTGATCCGTAGTCAGGTGCTCTATCCAGTTGAGCTACGGGCGCAGAAAGTCATGAAAAAGTAGTGGTGCAGAAGAGGGGACTCGAACCCCTACAACCTTGCGGTCACAAGATCCTTAGTCTTGCGCGTCTGCCAGTTCCGCCACTTCTGCACGGAAACTATTCACTCTGTGTTTCTGATTGCTCGGGAATGACTTCAAAACCGCTGGGCAGGGGTGCTTCTTGCGGAGTTTGCCCACCTTCATCGATCTCTTTCTGAAGCTCTTCGTTCACCTGCTGAGCTTCCTTTTTCATCTGAGAAGGTTTCAATGTCAACGCAAGTAGAATGGTGATAACCATAAAGCTGATACCAAGAACACGAGTTGTTTTCTTTAAGAAATTTGATGCAGTTTGACCACCAAATAGTGTATCTCCGCCAGAACCGCCAAACGCACCACCAAGCCCACCACCTTTGCTGGATTGCAAAAGCACCGAAATAATCAAGCCGATACAAATCAGCACATGTATAATCAATAATATCGTGTACATAAATCTCTTTACCTAAATATTTTAATGGAACATAAAAGCAATACCCTGCATTTCAGTGTCAAATTATTTAAAGAATTTTAGACTGATCTCAACAGGAATTTTGGATTGATAATTCGATTATTTTAGAAATGGATAGGTTGTACCAATTTTTTGATAAACCTCTTCTATTGTTTTAGAAGCTATCTTTTTACTATATTTAATTCCGCTGTTAAGAACATCCTTAATATAATCTACATTATGCAGGAGTTCTGTTTTTTTCTCGCGGATCGGTGCGAGCTCCTTTGCTATGTTTTCTGCAAGGATCTTCTTGCATTCAATACAACCAATACCTGCGGTCTTACACCCATGTTCACAATATCCGATGTCTTCTTTTGAAGAAAAGAGTTGGTGAAGCGAGAAGATATTACACACCTTGGGATCGCCCGGGTCTGTCTTTCGCACGCGTTGCGGATCGGTTACTGCAGTTGAAAGCTTTTTCCAGATATCTTCAGGAGTTTCATCTATGTAGATGCAATTATTCAGGGATTTGCTCATTTTTGCTTGACCGTCAAGTCCACGAACCAGTGCGCCTTCGCTGACGATTTCTTTGGGCTCAGGAAAGGTATCACCAAAAGTACTATTAAACCTTCGCACAATCTCACGAGTGAGTTCAAGGTGTGGAAGCTGGTCTTCACCCACAGGCACAGCTTCTGCCTTATAAAGGATGATATCTGCAGCCATGAGAACAGGATAGTCCATCAATCCCATGTTGACGTTGTCAGAAAATCTTTTGGATTTATCCTTGTAAGTTGGTACTCTTTCGAGCCACGAAATTGGAGTAACAGTATTTAATATCCAGGTCAATTCAGTATGTTCTTTTACGCGGGACTGGATCATCAGTTCACACTTTTCCGGATCAAGCCCTGCAGCAAGATAGGTGGCTGCACAGTCTAGAACCCTTGAAGACATTCCTTCATGGTCATAGGGCACAGTCATAGAATGAAAATCGACAATACCCCAGATGCAGTCGTAATCATCCTGAAGATCGATCCAATTTTTTATTGCTCCAAGATAATTTCCGATATGCAATTTGCCTGTTGGTTGAATACCACTAAAGATTCTACGTTTCATGCTGTTACTCCTGTACTATTCTTTTCTATGAGCGATCAGATCATACTCCAGACTATCTTCGATCTCAACATTTATAAAACTGCCAACTTCTTCTTTTGATCCTTCCAGAAAAACAATTCCATCGATGTCCGGAGCATCGAATTCCGAGCGGCACTCATAGACTTTTGGCTTGATTTTCTTGTCAACAATAACTTTCATTTCTTTGCCAATGTAGTTATTCTGAATATCTGAGGAAATATTTCGTTGAAGCTTCATGAGCTTTTCATAACGCTGTTTTTTAATCTTTTCGGGAATTTGGTTTATAAAGTGTGCTGCCTTCGTGCCTTCTTCTTGAGAATAAGTAAACGCTCCTAATCTTTCAAATTTCTGCTTATCAACAAAAGCAAGCAACTCTAGAAAATCTTCATCAGTTTCTCCCGGAAAACCTACAATAAGTGAAGTTCTGATTGCTGCATTTGGAAGTATTTCACGAACCATGTTTAGCTTGTCAAAGATTTCTGCTCTTGTCACCTTGCGATTCATATTTGTTAGAATAGAATCGCTAATATGTTGAACAGGAATATCGAGATAATTACATATCCTTTTGCTTGTTTTCACCAGATACAGCAATTCTTCTGAGACATGTTGTGGATTGAGATACAATAAACGTATCCATGGTACATCTATTTCATCATCGAGTCTTTTTAAAAGCTCTAATAACCTGCTTTTTCCATATAGATCTAAACCATAATTTCCGATATCCTGTGCAATCACAATGATCTCTTTTACTCCCAGATCATACAACTGTTTTGCTTCATCTACCACATCTTGAATGGACTTGCTGCGAATCTTCCCGCGTATACTCGGGATGGTACAATAGGTGCAGTAATTCTCACATCCGTCGCTTATCCGTAAGTATGCATAATGATGTGGAGTGAGTAGATAACGTTTGTCCTTATACGGTTCTTCAGAATGTAGTATTTTTGTTATTTGATTAATATCATGAAGGTCAAAGAAGTGATTGACCTCCGGTAATGCTGTATTTAACTCTTTTTTGTATCTTTCTACCAGGCAGCCAGTAACAATTAATTTTTTTGATTTTATTCCGTGAATGTTTGCATAGTCCAGTATCACATCAATGGATTCCTCTTTTGCACTGTTGATAAATCCACAGGTGTTAATGATGATAATATCTGCAATCTCAGGATCTAAGGTTGGTTTAAATCCTATATCAATAAGATTGGATGAGATTACCTCACTGTCGACCAGATTTTTGGGGCAGCCGAGAGTTTCGATAAAAAAAAATGAGTTTTTTCTTGCCATAGAACCTTGATCCTTTAATAAATAAACGCAAGTGATAAAAAACTTGCTTCAAAATTTATGATTTCAAAAAAATGTCGTTCTGAAAACGAATTAAACTAATAAGAGGTTTTTATGTCAAAAAAATGTGAAATATGCGGTAAAAGTCCTATGTTCGGGCATAATAGAAGTAAGTCAGACAGACGAACACCTCGCAGATGGAATCCGAATCTGCAGAAGATCTCTGTAGAAGTAGATGGCGTCGTCAAGAAAATGTATGTCTGTACAAGCTGCATAAAACGAGGAAAAGTTAAGAAAGTTTAAATTCGGAGGTTTGATTTATGCTCAATAAAAGAATGAACTACGGAATACTCATTCTATTATGTTTAGTCTTTTTCATTACCCCTGTTTTTGCATCAATTCCGTTGGTGGAAGAAGATGGGCACAGTCCATTTGTAAAGATCGTTGACGATCTTACCGATACAGTAGTAAACATAAAAGTGGAATATGAGGTTAAAGGAAACTTCAGGAATTACTCATCACCATTTCCTTTCAATGATGATTTTTTCAAATTCTTTTTTCCACAGCCGGAAAATCAACGCAGAAGTGTGAATTACGGTTCTGGTTTTATTTTCAAGAAAGAGGGGAGTACTGTATATATTCTAACAAATAATCATGTTGTGGGGAAAAGCGATAATGCAGATATTACTGTTACTTTGAACGATAAAACAAAATATGATGCAGATGTCGTTGGCCTTGATGATAAAACTGATGTTGCAATTATCAAAATAGAAGTAGATAAGAATAAAGATATTCCAATTGCCCCTTTTGGTGATTCCGACTGGATCGAGGTGGGAGACTGGGTTGTTGCAATTGGTAATCCTTTTTCAGAAAATCTCAGAGGAACCGTCACGATTGGTGTGGTGAGTGCAAAGGGTAGGGCAAATCTTAATTTTGGAGCAGATTCTCCTGTATATCAGGACTATATTCAAACTGATGCAGCGATCAATCCTGGGAATAGCGGTGGCCCTTTGGCTGATATTAATGGTAAAGTGATCGGCATAAATGCAGCGATCTCTTCTGTGAGTGGTGGTAATATCGGTATTGGTTTTGCAATTCCAATAAATATTGTGAAAACAATAATAAACGATCTTATAGATAAAGGATATGTAGAAAGAGCATACCTCGGTATTCTCCCACAGGAGATCACACCTGCTTTGATGAAGAGTCTTGGGCTGGAAAATATGGAAGGTGTATTAATCGGGAAAGTCGAAGATGATACTCCTGCTGAAAGAGCAGGTTTGAAGAAACGCGATGTCATTATAGAATTTGATGGAGAACCTGTAAAAAACCTTAATAAATTCAGATTAATGGTTGCAAGCAAACAGGTTGGAGATAAAGTTTCCATGACAATAATACGTGATGGAAAAGAAATCAAGAAAACAGCTAAACTGGAAGCATTTCCCGAAACCAGTACAGCTTCGAGGAATAAATCTGTAGAAGATGATTCCAATTGGCTCGGTATAGAGGTTCAGGAGCTTGATTCCAATTTTGCTCAGCAGTTTGATCTTGATATAGATGAAGGAGTGATCATTGCAAAGATCAATGTCGATTCACCTGCGTACGACTCGAATCTGAATGTAGGTGATGTTATTCTAGAAGTTGGTGATGAAAAAATAAAAGATATTGATGATTATGAAGATGCAGTCAGTAAACTTGAGAAGGATAAAGCCGAATCAGTCTTATTGTATGTGCTTACTCCACCGCAATTCTATCATTATGTCGCGGTAAAAGTCAAATAAGGGATTATCGAATTATTGAGTGTATTGGTTGTTAACTCTAAATAAAAAAAGAAGAGTAACATTTGGCAGCAAAAATAGTCCCGCTCAATCCTGCTGAGGATAAAGGTTTACAGAAATATCTTTCAGATATAGCTGATATTCCTACCCTTAGCAGAGAAGAGGAGCGGGTTCTTATAGAAAAAGCTCAATCTGGCGATGAAGAAGCCATGAATAAACTCATTGAGAGTAATCTGAAATTTGTGGTGAAGGTTGCGAGTAAATTTCAGGGTAAAGGATTGAGTCTTTCTGAGCTTATCAGTGAAGGTAATATGGGATTGATCAAAGCGATAAAACGTTTTGACCTCAGCAAGAATACAAAACTCATTACGTATGCGGTGTGGTGGATTCAGCAATCGATACAATATGCGATATATGAAAAAAATCGTCTAATCAGAATTCCCGCAAAAACGATTACAACAATCAGCAAAATTGAAGATGCCAAGCAGAAGCATCGGGCTAAAAGCGGGGATGAAGCAACTGCAGAAGAGATTGCTGATAAGGTAAACGTCAAAGAGGAAAAAGCTCTGGAACTGATGAATACCACCACTGATATTGTTCCACTTGAAAATATGTATGGTGAGACTGATGCACTCTCACGCATGGCTGCAAAGAAAGTATCACAGCCATCGTATAGAGAGGAGATGGGCGATCCTAAAAAAATATACTACCGAAAGAAATTACATGATAAGATAAATAAAAAGATCAAAGCACTTAATCCACGTGATGCACGTATCATCAAGGAATATTTTGGATTTGGTGAGGACGACAAAGGTAAGAACTTTGCTCAGATAGCCCGTGACCTAGGACTATCACGAGAACGCGTACGTCAGATATTCAAGCAAATCATTGAAGAGCTACGCAAAGAAACTGTAGATGATATTGATATAGATTATCTGTTAGGGATCTGAAATTTTATAACAAGTTTGATTCCTGACAGAGAGCAGTTATTTAGCTGCTCTTTTTCTTTATGTAATTGAAAAATAGCAACTGTGGACAAAACTTGACAGTATATCATGCTCAGAAAAATCGGGCTTCTAAATAAAAGTTCTGTTTACTGCTGATCGCAAGGAGAAATCATGAAAGAAATGGAAAAAGTTTATAACCCTCGACTGATTGAGAAGAAATGGTATGATTTCTGGTTGGAGAAGGGGCTGTTTCATGCGGAAATTAATTCTGAGAAGATACCATATACCATTGTGATCCCACCACCAAATGTTACGGATATCCTTCACATGGGTCATGTGCTCAACAATACACTTCAAGATATAATGATCCGTTTCAAGAAGCTGCAGGGCTTTGAAACGCTCTGGCTTCCGGGTTCTGATCACGCGGGTATCGCAACTCAGAATGTTGTTGAGCGAAATCTTGAGAAGCAGGGCAGAAACAGACATGAACTTGGTAGAGAGAAAACTATCGAACTTATCTGGGATTGGAGAAAGACCAAAGGTGGTAAGATATTTGATCAACTCAAACGGCTTGGTTGCAGTTGTGACTGGCGCAGAGAGCGTTTCACTATGGATGATGGGCTATCAAATGCAGTTAAGGAAGCATTTGTTTCTCTTTATGAAAAAGGACTTATCTATCGTGGAAAATATATTACAAACTGGTGCCCTCGTTGCAACACGGCACTTTCTGATGACGAAGTTGAGCATGAAGAAAAAGCTTCACATCTCTGGTATATCAAATATCCAGTAAAGGGTAGAAAGAATGCATGTATAACTGTTGCAACCACCCGACCTGAAACAATGCTTGGCGACACTGCTGTTGCTGTTAATCCTAAAGATGAAAGATTTGCGAATCTTGTTGGCGAGAAACTTCTCCTTCCTCTTACAAATCGAGAAATTCCTATAATTGCAGATGAGTTTGTCGATCGAGAATTTGGAACAGGTTGTGTGAAGGTTACTCCTGCTCATGATCCGAATGACTTTGATATGGCACTTCGTCACGAATTGCCAAAGATCATCATTATGGATGAAAACGGGATCATGAATGAGAATGCTGGAGCTGAGTATGCTGGAATGGACAGATTTGTCTGTCGCGATAATGTCATCAAGGACCTGAAAGCAAGGAATCTTCTTGAGAAAATAGAGGATTATGATCACAGTGTTGGACATTGTTATCGTTGTGACACAGTCATCGAACCCTATCTATCTGATCAATGGTTCGTTAAGATGAAACCTCTTGCAAAGAAGGCAATGAAGGTTGTCGAAGATGGAAAGATAGTTTTTCATCCAAATCGATATACCAAGGTTTATTTCAACTGGCTAAATAATATCAGAGACTGGTGTATCTCACGTCAGATCTGGTGGGGGCATAGAATCCCGGTTTATTATTGTGATGATTGTGGAGAAGTAATCGTTTCGAAGGAAGAACCAAAAGAATGTCCAAAATGTCATAGCGCTCATCTACATCAGGACCCGGATGTTCTTGACACCTGGTTTTCGTCCTGGTTATGGCCTTTCTCAACACTCGGATGGCCTGAGAGAACAAAAGATCTGGAGTATTTCTATCCAACCGATCTCCTCATAACTGCCTATGATATTCTATTTTTCTGGGTCGCTCGAATGATAATGGGTGGAATGGAAATGATGGACGAAATACCTTTCAAAGCAGTCTATTTACATGGACTAGTACTTGATGAAAAGGGCATCAAAATGAGTAAATCTCTTGGTAACTCACCTGATCCTATTGACATCATGGATAAATATGGTACTGATGCGCTCCGTTTCAGCATGGTTTTTAATACACCGAAAGGAAACGATGTCCTATATTTTGACTCATTGGTTGAAACAGGCAGGAACTTTGCTAATAAAATTTGGAATGCTGCACGTTTCTCACTTACCAATGCTAAAGAGATTCACGGACTGCCTGAGCCAACAGATGAGGTCATCGAAATTGTTGATAGATGGATATTGCACAGGCTCAATGAAGTAAAAAGAGACGTTTCAGATGCTTACGAAGAATTCCGATTTCTTGATGTTACCCATCAGTTGTATGAATTTTTCTGGAACGAGTTCTGTGCCTGGTATCTTGAGATCATAAAAGACAGATTTTATAATTCTGAGGATATTTCTTCAAAACATATGGCAAAATACCTGATGTTAAAAGTTCTGGATGAATCGTTGATAATGCTGCATCCAATCATGCCGTTCATCACTGAAGAAATTTGGCAACGGATTAAAGATTTTTATCCTTATGAAAAGGAATACTCGATTATGCGAGCTGCTTTTCCTCAACCCACCGAAGCTGATTCCTATCCTGATGAAGCAGCCCATATGCAGCTTATATTCAAGATCATAACAGCGATACGAAGCATTCGAAAAGATATGAACGTTCCGCTGGGCGAGCAGGTCGAAATTGTTATAAAAGACGTTGAAACAGCGCGTTGCAAAATCCTTCAGGATAATCGTCATTATATCAAAGTTATGGCAAAAGTTGAAGATATGTATATAGGTGATGATACAATAAAACCGGAAAAATCTACAACAACTGTTGTGGATGATATCGAAATATATATGCCTCTTGAGGGTCTTATAGACCTTGAAAAAGAGCGTGAGAGACTGCTGAAGAAGCTTTCCAAGGTTGAAATAAGTCTGAAAAAATGTGTTGGAAAACTAAATAATCAGAACTTCATTGAGAATGCACCTGAAACTATAATTCAACAGGAACGTGAACGCCAGGAACAGCTCGAAAATACAATAGAAAAGATCAAGGCGAATATATCATTTCTTGATTAATTAACCCAAAACTACATTGACATGGATTATAAACAACGTACCTTTTTTATCAATTCGCGAAAGTGGCGGAACTGGTAGACGCGCTGGACTTAGAATCCAGTGGCCGAAAGGTTGTAGGGGTTCGAATCCCCTCTTTCGCACCAAAGTTTTAATAATGAAAGAAGGATAAATAATGGAGTTGAAGCCAAAAGTTGAAGAAGTGAGTCAGACAAAACGTACAATGAGTTTTACCATTCCTAAGGATGAGGTTCAAAGGGAGTATCAAAAGACCTTGAACCAGTACAGGCAATATGTGACGCTGCCAGGATTCCGCAAAGGAAAAGCACCGATTAAAATGATTGAGAATAGATTCAAAGATCAGATCAAACAGGGTTTCCTCGAAGATGCGATTCCTAAATATTATAAGCAGGCAATGGAAGAACTCAATAAAATGGATATTCATCCAATTAATCAGGGCTCTTTGGATAAAGCCGATTGGGAACCCGGTAAAGAGATGGAACTTAAATTTTCTTTTGAAGTAATGCCGGAGATCGAATTAAAAGATTATAAGAATTTCTCGGTTGAATATGAACCGGAAAAAGTAACCGATGATATGGTCGATGCTGAATTGAAGCACCTGCAGGAAAGTTATGCAACTGTAGAGGAAAAAGATGGTATCGCAGAAAAAGGGGATATCGTTGAATATACTATTAAATCTTATGATGGGAAACAAGTCAGTAAAAAAGAAAACAATTCCTACAAGATTGGTCAGGGTACCTATGGAAAGAAATTCGATGATGGGCTTTTAGGTGTAAAAGTAGGAGAAGAAAGAGTACTTCCTGTGCAGCTTAGTTCTGAAATAGATGAAGAGAAACTAACAGAAAAAGAGATGATCATCAATGTGACAGGTGTAAAAAAAGTTAATCTTCCAACACTTGATGATGACTTTGCAAAAGAGGTTGGCGAGTTTAAAAATCTTACTGCCTTGAAAAATGAAATCAAAAACGGGATAGAAGAACAGATTTCACAAAGAAATAGAAATAAAGTGAAAACATTGATGCTTCAAAAGATAATCGAGAAAAATCCTTTTGAAATACCTGAATCCATGCTAGATAATTATGCAGAGCAGATGATAAAAAAATATGTAAAGCAACAAAAGGGTATGAATCCAGAATCCCTCCAGCAGATGAAGAATATTTATAAAAGTTATGCAGAAGACGAATTGCGCGTATATTATGTAATGAACAAGCTGCGAGAGCTTGAAAAGGTTGAGGTCACTGATGAAGATGTTGAACAAGAGATCAGGCACGCAGCAGAAAAAATGAATATGGATGTAGAAAAATATAAAGAGCTTTATAAGAAGCAGATCAATAAAGATGATATCAAAGAGAATCTTGTGAATGAGATAATAATTAAGAACATTGAACGAACAGTTAATTTTAAAAAGCCAAAGAAAATCATTAAAAAAACTAAAACGAGCAAAAAAGAGGAAAAATGATACTTACACCAATGGTTATCGAGCAAACAGGTAGGGGTGAGCGTGCCTATGATATTTACTCACGCCTTCTAAAAGATAGAATTATTTTTGTTGGGTCAGCACTAAATGACGATATAGCAAATCTGATCATTGCCCAACTTCTTCATCTTGAAGCAGATAATCCAAAGAACGATATATATATGTACATCAATTCTCCTGGTGGAGTGGTCACGTCGGGTTTGGCGATCTATGATACGATGCAGTATATCAAGCCAGACATTGCAACAATTTGTATTGGTCAGGCATCAAGTATGGGAGCATTACTTCTAGCAGCTGGAGCTGTGAAGAAACGATCAGCCCTCCCAAACTCACGCATCATGATCCATCAACCTCTTGGAGGTATACAGGGGCAGGCAGCAGATATAGAAATTCATGCCAATGAAATCCTGACTCTTAAGAAGAAACTTAATGAGATCTTGAGCAATCATACGGGACAGTCTGTGAAAAAAATAGAGAAAGATTCCGACAGGAATTACTTTATGAGTGCAGATGAAGCCCGTAACTATGGAATCATAGATGAGGTAATTGCTAAAAGGAAATAATATGGAACAACAAAAATGTTCATTCTGTGGAAAAACACGTCAGCAGGTCACGAAGCTCATTCGTGGTGTTGATGGCAACATCTGTGACCAGTGTATTACAATCTGTAATACCATATTGGAAAAGGAGCGTGAGAAGAAAGCTGATGAAAATTTTGTGCTTCCGACTCCAAGCGAGATCAAAAAGTATCTCGACCAGTATGTAATAGGTCAAGATAATGCGAAGAAAACGATTTCTGTCGCAGTATATAATCATTATAAAAGAATTTTTAAACAGCAGTATGTTAAGGATGTCGAGCTTGAGAAGAGCAATATTATCATGATCGGTCCAACTGGTACTGGAAAAACACTCATTGCTCAAACATTGGCTCGATTTCTAAAAGTACCTTTTGCTATTTCGGATGCTACGACTCTAACAGAAGCTGGTTATGTTGGAGAGGATGTCGAGAATATTCTTGTGCGTCTGCTTCAGTCAGCAGATTATGATATCGAACGAACTGAGCGTGGTATAATATACTTGGATGAAATTGATAAAATAGCACGTAAGTCCGAAGCTCCTTCTATCACTCGAGATGTCTCTGGCGAAGGAGTTCAGCAGGCATTGCTCAAACTTCTTGAGGGAGAGAAAGTCAATGTTCCTCCCAAAGGTGGAAGGAAACACCCTCAGCAGGAATTCATAGAGATCAATACAAAAAATATTCTCTTTATTGTTGGTGGTGCATTTAATGGACTTGAGAAGATCATTGAGCGAAGAGTAAATAAAAAGACTGTTGGCTTCGGCTCTGAACTACTCGGTTCTTATGATGATAAAAGGAGTGAGATACTAAGTAAAGTAGAACCGCAAGATCTTCTGAAGTACGGACTGGTGCCTGAATTAATCGGTCGTTTACCAGTTGTTTCAACACTCACAGAACTCGATAAGGATGCTCTTGTGGAGATACTCACCAAACCCAAAAATGCCCTTGTGAAGCAATATCAGGCTCTATTCCAGCTAGAAGACGTTGAACTTGAATTCAAGGATGACTCTCTTCAAGCAATAGCCGAGATAGCTCACAAGCGTGAATCCGGAGCTCGTGGACTTCGAGCTATCATGGAAAATGTTATGAAGGACATTATGTATCATCTTCCGGATATGAAAGATGTAGGTAAGTGTATAATTACCCGAGATGTAATTTTGCAGAAGGGCACACCAATCTTCGAATATATAAAAGACAAGGATAAAGGCGATCAGATGATCGCGTGATTTCATTTTTCTTGACACGAAAGGGTGACCATTTGATGTAAGTCTCCATTGTGTTCCACAGTAGCTCAGCGGTAGAGCAGGTGGCTGTTAACCACTTGGCCGGGGGTTCAAATCCCTCCTGTGGAGCCATTTTTTTTGAGTGTGGTGAGATGAAATATTATACTTATGTTCTTTACTCTAAACAATTTGATAAGATCTATATTGGATATACCAGTAATTTGAATCAGCGACTATATTTTCATAACCAAGGAATCACAGGATGGACTGCAAAATATATTCCTTGGGAGTTGGT
>DRBZ01000063.1 GCA_011043895.1 Candidatus Cloacimonadota bacterium | reverse complement strand
TTTTTTTAAATGCGCTTAAACCGTTTTTTTAATTCTTCAAATGTTATTTCTATAATTGTCGGGCGTCCATGTGGACAGAAGAAGGGATTTTTACACGCAAATAACCTGTTGATCAATTCGAGCATTTCTTTTTTAGATAGTTTTTGATGTACTTTGATCGAAGCATGGCATGCATAAGATTTTGATAATGTATCTCGAAAATCACCATCCGGTGAAAATTCTTCTTCGATCTGTTTGAATATTTCTATCAAAATATCACCTTTATTCCATTCTGAGAGATCTTTAGGAATTTCCTCAACAATTATGGAATTACCGCTGAAAACTTTAATCTTAAATCCCACCTGAAGGAACATCTCCTGATACTGCTCAATGAAATCAGGTATGATTTTCTGTAGATGTTTGGGAAGGTCTATTACTAGTGGAAAGAGGAGTTTCTGACCTTCTAAAACCTGGTTTTTATCCTCGAGTTTTTGTTTTATTTTCTCATAAAGTATTCGCTCATGCGCTGCGTGCTGATCGACAATAAGAAGTCCATTCTTTATCTCTACTGAAATAAAAGAATTATCAATCTGCCAGGGATTCACAATCTCAGATTCTATGATCTTATTTTTATCTTTTATTATCTGGTCCTCAAAAAGATAAGCAAGCTGAACATCCTTTTTCTTTGATCCAAAAAGATACTGTTCAGACCGATTTTCAATCGGCTTGATCTTCGGTCGGTTCGAATGCCGTATTGCTTCATTCTTACCTTTTATATTTGCAGAAACTGAGGTATCATCATTTGTATTTTGTAGTTCGGCATACTTCTGGCGTTCGAAATCAAGAAGGGCATGAGTAAGAGAATTTTTTACAAAATTGAAAATCATACCCGAATTTTGAAAACGCACTTCTGTTTTTGTGGGGGATACATTCACATCAATGAGATTTCCAGGTACTTCCAGGAGTAAGATATAGAGAGGGAGTTGATTCTTCATCAAACTCTTTTTTGTAAAGGGCTCATACGCTTTTTTAATCGCACTGTAAATGATTTTATCGTTAATATATCGCTCATTTATATATAGATAATGAATTTTTTGCCATGCTGCATCTTCATGATATGAACCAATAAAACCCTGCAATCGTATTTCCTCATGTGTGGTCTGAATAGGGATAACACTTTCCCTGAAAAAATCATCTCCGAATATTTCAACAATCCTTTTTTCCAGGAATTCGACCTTGGGATAATTCAGGATTTCTCTTTTGTTATGAAGCAATCGAAAGCTGATTTCGGGATGTGTGCATGCAAGGTGCTGTATCGTGCGAGTAATGTGCTGCATCTCTGTTTGGGTTGTCTTTAGGAATTTCTGTCGCGCAGGTACATTTTTAAATAGATTCTTTACACGAATTATTGTTCCTGGACTACCTGCGGTTCTGGATACATTTTGAATTGATCCATCATGTAGCTGAATCAGCGTTGCAGTATTATCTTGCTTGTTTTGAGAAAGGGTAATGATCTCCAGGTCGGAAACTGCTGCGATGCTTGGTATTGCTTCACCTCGGAAGCCAAGTGTCGATATGCTCTGGATATCATCAAGGGTGTATATCTTACTTGTTGCATGTCGTTCTAAAGAAAGAAGTGCATCCTCTTTTGTCATACCACTGCCATTGTCAATGACTTCAATAGATTTTTTCCCACCATCTTCAACAATGACTGTGATCTTGGTCGCATTTGCATCAATTGCATTTTCTACTAATTCCTTTACAACAGATGCAGGGCGCTCAATGATTTCACCTGCAGCAATATGATTTATGATCTTTTCATCCAGGATTTTAATTCGACTCATCTGATCTTGCTCTTTTTTTTGTTTCTGAAAACCTTTTTGGCTATTAAAAGGTCAAGAATTTTCCTTTACAATAATTTTTCTAAAAAAAAATTTTACAAAAATTTTCAGTTTTATTAAATGTGTATGATACAAAGAAATAATTTATTCATGTGAAATAAGTGATTTGATATGATAGAGAAATTCGATTATTTTCTCAGTGTAAAAAGTCAAAGGAGCTTTATTTTCAGAAGCTTTGCAAAGTCTTGGCTTTTTAATAAAAATGTTGACAACAAAAATATTGAATATAAAAAAATGAATTGAATAAGGAATAATAGTATATTCTTTATTTAAAAATGAAATGAAAAAGAGAAAGAACGCGAGAATGTTAACGTCAAAAATAGGTAACCAGCCCTTTTTAACGATACACTTTTTATGGCTGGAATTTTATCCTCATAGCCAATGGGGACGCAATTATGTTACTATCGCGAGTAGGAAACCTGGTGCGTGATGTTCTATTACAATCCAGAATTCTATATTTATATGAATTTATTTATTAGTTGAAATGACAAATCCTTTTATTAGGAGGAAAAAAATGAAAAAAATTGTATTGAGTGTTCTGGTTACTCTGTTTCTTGTGAGCGTTGCTTTTGCAGCAGAAGCTCCTGAGAAAACACGAGAACCTCAATTTAACGACATTCCTCAAATCAGACTCGATGCAAGAGAAAAAGGTACAACTATGGACCTTACTCTTCCTCGTGCATCATTTGTAACAATCACAACAACAGTTGACTATTGGTACAGTGAAGCTTCCTGGAATGTCTGGAGCTTTGACGAGAGCGCTTACTACTGGGATACAGATCAGGTATTCACTGCTGGTTATGAGACCACAGTGAACACAATCTTCCTTCCCGGTGGTAGTTACTCGGTTGATTGCTTCGATACTTATGGTGACGGTGGTATTGCTGGTCAGGTAGTTGATATTGACGGCACACTCCTTGTGGAGTGGGCTGATTATGACTATACCAGCTTTGGCGAATTTCCATTCACCGTCAGCGGTGGTGTCGCTCCCAATCCGATCGAGTGGGGCTCTATGGAATCAAGCTGGTATCGTTCCCCATTCAATGTGTACTATAAAAATAGTATATGGGAAACCGTATATCAACAATCCTACCTTGGTGAAGCATGCCTTATCTATGGCATCTCATTCCATACGAACTTCTCATCCTCATCAATTACACCATTTGACGGACAGATCTGGATGGGTGAAGTTACACAAGGCGATCTTTCCGGTGGTTGGCTGAATGCTGGCTCTGGCGAGCTTGACCTCGTATTTGATGGGCAGATGGCATGGGATGGTTCAGAATGGTGGACTTTTGTACTGGATACACCTTATCCATATACAAATCAGGGAAATCTCCTTGTGATGGGTGTTCGCTGGGATGATGATTATTTCTCTTATAGTGATAATTGGTACACAACCGATACCGGTATTACAGATGTATCACGTCACTATTATAGTGATTCAATTGTTCCGGATCCCTATACTCATAGCAGTGATTCCGATGAGTCACCCACTTCCTTGGCTCCAGATATTCGTTTCTATACACAGCCAATGACTGGATCTCTTGATGGTTATGTGTATAACACAGCTACCAAAGGTGTAATTGAAAATGCACACATTACTGCTGGTTCTTATGAAACCTGGACCGATGCTGCAGGTTATTATCTGTTTGCTGATATCCTTGCTGGCAATTACGATGTAGTCTGCGAAGCAACCGGATACAATACCGGTACAGCAAATGTAGATGTTACTGCTGGTGCAACTACTACCCAGGACTTCACACTTACTTCACCCACAATGGATTACTCTCCCACTGCAATTGATGTATCTGTAACACCCGGTGGTATAGCAATTGAATACATCAATGTTGCAAATAATGGTGACGGACCACTTGACTGGAGTGCAGCTATTGCATTTCCCGATGGTATCGGACGTGACTGGGGTGGTATTCTTGATTGGGGACACAAAGAGAAAAATACGCAAACAAGTACGATCGATGAGCTTGCACCAGACATTTGGGAAGACATACAGTCTGCCCACAGAGTTGCTGGTGATGTCTTATTGACCATTGATATCGAGACACCTACAGGTGACAATCAAATGCTCGGTGCAGAATGGGATGGTCAGAATCTTTGGTGTACTGGTGCATATTCCGCTGGTGACAATCAGATCTACAAAATGGATCTTTCCGGTAACCTGCTTGCAACATATCCACAGGGAACAACATCTTCCTGGGGTATGAGAGATATGACCTTTGATGGTACCTATCTCTATGCTGGTGATGATGATGGTTTCTATCAGATCGATCCAGCAGATGGAAGTGTTACACAACTCTTTGTGAACAACCTTCCAGGTCTTTCCTGTATCCGTGCACTTGCGTATATTCCAGGTGTTGGTTTTGTAGCCAACAACTGGTCAAGCGACTTTGTTGTCTTTGACGCAGCAGGAACCGTTCTTGATACATGGGCAGGTCCTGGTGTCAGCGGTTATGGACTCGCGTATGATGAAGTGACCGATTGTCTCTGGTTCTTCAGCTCATCCGGCGGTAGAGTGCTGTATCAGTATGATTACTATACTCAGTCCATGACAGGACTGTCATATGACGTGAATACAGCTTTCCCAAGCGGATCAGTTGGTGGTATCTTCTATGATTACTCCATGATTTCAGGAACAGCAGTTATTGGTGGTGTTATACAGACATCTCCTGACATGTTCTTTGCTATGGAGCTCTATCCATACGATCCATGGGTTACCCTTGATCCTAACAGCGGTACACTTAATCCCGGTGAAAACCAGGATATCGAAGTGTATTTTGATGCGGCTGGTAAATCACCCGATAACACTTACTATGCTGACGTTAACTTAGCATCCAATCCTGATGTGGGCACTGGAGTAGTAAATCTCTCCATGGAAGTCTACATTCCGGATGGCTATGTTATCGAGGGCTTTGAAGGTGTCGGATTCCCACCATTTGGCTGGCAGAATCCAGGTGATTACTGGGGACGATATGAATCAGATGATGCGTTGGTTGGTGAAGGCTATGCTCGCGCAAGCTGGTACCACGATGCAGACGCTATCCTGACAACTCCTCGTTTAGAAATTACAGGCGGTGACTTCATTAACTTCTGGTATAGAAATGCCAATCTTTACGCACCTGATGGTCCACGAGTAGAAGGTGAAGATACACTATTTGTAGAAATCTCAAATACCTATAATAATACTGTTCCTGTATGGGAAGAGCTTCTTGCTATATCCCCACCAGAAGAGATGGATGAATGGGCTCAAGCTCTTGCAATCATTCCTGATGATTACATTGGCACAGATGCTAAGATCCGTTTCCGTCATCGCAGCAACTTGAGTGCAGAAGCCCGTGGATTTGGCTTAGATCAGATTCTTATGCCTGCACCATATCTTCCTGTTAACTTCGACGTTGATCCTACATACGCATCCGGCTATAACGATTCAGGTGAAGTCGTAACCTATGACTTCGAGATCACCAATACTGGTGTTCAGCCAGATCGTTATTATCCAATAATTGATGTGGATAAGAGTCGTGGTGGACGCGCAGTAGAAGACTTTGAATCTGATGATGGTGGCTACACACATGATGGAATAAACGATACCTGGGAATGGGGTACTCCAGACTTTGCAGAAGGTCCAGCAAATGCACATTCTGGAACCAAATGCTGGGGTACAAACCTCACAGGTTACTTCCTTAACAGTGCGGATTTCTCACTCTATTCAGTAGAAGCTACGCTTCCTGATGATGCTTCCTCGCTTACATTCTGGCATTGGTATGACTTCGGTCCTACCCCCTGGGATGGTGGAAACATCAAGATTTCCACAGATGGTGGAGCTAATTGGGAACTCATTTATCCTGATGGCGGATATCCCTGTGCAGAACTTGCCACATCCAATCCCTTATATCCAGAACCCGGTTATGCTGGTGAACCTGGAATTTGGGAGCAGGCAACCTTCGATCTTAATGCGTATAATGGTCAATCAGTAATTATAAGATGGCATTGTGGAACTACCAGTGTGGTTGAATGGCCAGGTTGGTATATAGACGATGTTGACATTTCAGACGGCGGTCCTGGTCCAGGTCCTGGTCCAGGTCCTACAGCATGGCCAGCATACGTTGATGTGCCATATCTTGACCTTGATCCAGATGAAACCGGTATCTTTACTGTAACAGTAGAGATTCCATCCACAGCTGGTCTTGATGAAGGTAATGTGACTGTTATTAATGTTGCATCCCGTGAAGATCCTGATGTTAATGAAGATGTTGAAGTAGTTACTGTATGTCATCCTCGTGATCCGTACGAACCAAATGATGACTTAGTAGATGCCACACCTGCAGATTACGATTTCGTTTCTGATGGTGCCCAGATCTACTACAATCCTGATTATAAAGACTTAGACCTTGATGTCTATACTATAACCGGTTTAGAAGGTGATATCACATGGTGTGCCTTTGAACTTCCCGAAGACGAAGACCTCTTTGATGGCGCTATCAAACTCGTTGACGAGTTTGGTGTTGAATTAGCCATTGCTGACGAGGGTGGTGCTGGCGAGAGCGAGTATCTGCAATATCGTCTCCTGGAAGACGGCACATACTATTGGATCCTTGGAAAATGGGATGAAGTCTATGACGGTCCCACACGTAAGGTCCATGACCGTGCTGTTAATACAACCTTCTATGTGGTGACATTCGACCTTATTCCTTCACCGGAAGTCGATGTACAACCTGCTGAACTTGCCATGGGTGTGGTTTATGGCTCCGGTACAATTGCAGAAGATGAACTATACATCTCTAATGTTGCACCTGATGCCTTAGCCGAGAACCTTAACTGGGATATTGAACTTGATATTCCCGGCGTGGCAACCTTGTTCACAGAGAACTTTGATGATCCCACTGGTTGGGTAATTGAAGGTGGCTCCAACTGGGGTTACAGTAACTCTAGTTCTGCTGGTGGAACACCTCCTGAAGCATACTTCAATTGGTCTCCATCAACAACCGCTACACAGCGCTTGATCAGCCCGATCATCAATACAACTGGTTATACAGATGTTAACTTAACATTCAAACACTATGTAAATGACTATAATGGTGACTATACCATAGGTCTTGCAACTACAAGCGATGGTGGCACAACATGGAATGATATCTGGAGTCTTTCACCTACCGGTAATATTGGTCCAGAGACCTTCCAGATCCCTATCGCCAATGGTGACGTAGGTTCGGATCAGTTCCAGCTATGCTGGTGGTTTGATGGTAATTCATTTAATATCAACTACTGGTATGTTGATGACGTATATCTTGGTGTTGGTTCATCATGGCTGAGCGTTTCTCCAGTTGCAGGTTCAGTTGGTCAGGGTGATACCCAGATCGTTACTGTTACTGCTGATGCAACCACACGTCTTGATCCAGGAACCTATACTGCAGACATTATCGTTCATAACGATGCATTGCTTTATGGTGCCTCAGACATCATAGTACCTGTTACTTTCTATGTCAGTGAAGAAGCTGGTGGCCTTAGAGGTAATGTAACCTTTGGTGGTGACCCAGTTCCTGATGTAATGGTCAAAGTAGGTAACTTTGTAACTTATACTGATGATACTGGTTTCTATGAATTTGATTCAATTGCATCTGGTTTCTATAATGTATATTTCTACAAAGATGGATTCCAGCCCCATTGGGAATATGGTGTGTACCTGAATCCTGGCTGGGTTGTCCTTCTTGATGTAGAACTTATATTCGACGGACCAGTGCCAGAAGATCTTACAGCAACCGGTGTTCGTGAAGCTATCGAACTTGACTGGAACAAACCCAGCTCAGGTGGTGGTGGAACCCAAGTCGACTATATCCTTGATGATGGTACCTACGAAAACGGCTGGTGCATTAATCCTGGCTATAGTTCATGGCTAGGAAATCAATTCCCAGTAACAGATGGTGGTGAAATCATCAGCTTCGACGTATATGGTGATATCAATGCTGCTGCAGGAACAGAGCAAGTTACCATAGATGTCTTTGATGATAGTCATAACTTTATTGGGACATCTGATCCATTCCAGATCCCTGCTGGTGATTGGGTTACGGTAAATGCACCTAATATTCCATTCAGTGGTGAGTTCTATGCAATGATCCATTGGGATATGCTCTCGGCTCAAACTAACTGGGCAGGATTTGATGAAAACGGTCCAAATGCAAATGCAGGATATGACTGGTACTATGATGGTGCTTCATGGCAGCTTCTCCATGTCGCAGCAGGATCAGATCCTGGTGTATTCATGCTCAGAACAACCGCTATGGTTCGTGGACAGACAGTCGAAGTAGCATACAACACCTACAGACAGGGCAAGACTCCTCAGGTCGAATTCCAGCCCGTTGATAACTCTGCCTTCCTTAAGGGCGAGCAGGTGCTTGACAATGTCTTTGCTCAAAGCCAAAAAGCCGGTGATACAGGTAACTATGAGGTTTCTCATTATACCTTTAACGGCGAAAAAGAACTTGGCTTCAGAATGCCTGGAGACATCACACTGCTTGGTTACAATGTGTATGAAGAAGACAAAGGTTTCGTTGCCTATGTCGATGGTGAAAATAACACCGAATATACTGATGATATCGTTGCAGTCGGCGAAGAATTCACCTACTGGGTAACCGCAGTGTATGAAGAGGGTGAATCAGCTCCTTCCAATTTAGCTTCAGCAGTTCCATTACCTCCTTCCGGTGGATGGTTGGAAGACTTCTCCACTAACTGGGCAGGTAGATGGACTGAAGATCCTGCTGATGGAAACTGGGATTGGCAGTCAGGCAGCGGTGGATATGCCAGATTGTACTGGAGTCCTTCTGTTGCTCCTTATGACATGTCACTCATTTCACCCGACATCTATGTTCCAGATGCAACTATTGGCGATCTTACAATTACCATGTATCTGAATAACTATTCTTCATCTGGTGGTGAGGTTTGGGAAGTTTGGATCGTACATGGCGGTGGTGAAGATCTTATCTGGGACTATGATGATCCTACTGCAGACTGGGGTGTGGATGGTGGTACTGATTTCGTGTACAGCGACATGCAACAGTATGCAGCCTCAACAATTAATATCAAATTCCGCAGTCATGGTGGAGATACATTCAACTTTGACTGGTGGAATATCTATAACGTTTATATAGACTGGCCCGGCGTACCTCCTAACTATGGAGCACTCGAAGGTACAGTGACCGATTCCAACGGTGATCCTATTGAAGGTGTACAGGTTACTGCAGATCATGCAGACTATAATCCTGTATGGACTGACGAATTTGGTTACTATACTATCGATCCTATGGAAGAAGGCACCTATGACGTGAACTACTACAAGGATGGATACACTGAGATTTGGGAATACGGTGTTGTGATCGTTGCTGATGAAACAACCGTAGTCGATGTTACACTTGGTAATCCTGAAATGGCAGTTGATCCTACTTCGATCAATGCAACAGTACCGGTTGGTGGTACAACCACACGAACGATTACTGTTACCAATGATGGAACCGCACCATTAGATTGGAGCGCTGCAATTACCAACATGACAGACAAGTCTCGCTTCCTTGTGAATACATATCAAGGTGAGATTAAGGCCTCTATGGAAGCCGAAGCAGATCTTATTCCTTCAAAACGTGTCGCACCTCCTTCACGCGATATGTGGGATGTCCTGTTTGGTTATGATGTAGACACACCTTCAGGTTTGACCGGTATCTCCGGTGCAGAATGTGGTGATGACTACTTCTACGTAACCAAGTGGGCTGGCTCTGAGATATGTAAGTTCGATTTCGATGGTAACTGGATCGAGAACTTCACGATTCCTGGTGTAACCCAGCTTCGTGACCTCGCTTATGACGGAACTTATTTCTATGGCAGTAATGCAAGCAACTATATCTGGCAGATGGACTTTGATTCTCAAACTCTTATCTCAACACTTCCTACTCCCGCAGCAGTTCGAGCCATCGCGTATGATAGTGATAACGATGCATTCTGGTTCAATAACTGGAGTGAGAACCTTCAGCTTATAGACCGATCCGGTAATATCCTTGAGACAATTCCCGCTCCTCCAAGCATGTATGGTTGTGCCTATGATAACGTAACAGATGGCGGACCATATCTGTGGATCTTCACCGGTACCAGTACTGGTGGTGGATGCCAGATCGAGCAGTACGATCTTAATACCCTTAATCTTACTGGTGTAACACACAGTGTGAGCGGAGACTTCCCAGGCACAATCGCTGGTGGCCTGTTCACAACGGGTGCTCCAGTACCAGGAACATGGGTAATTGGTGGATTAGGTCAGGCTTCACCAGACATGCTGTTTGGTTATGAGCTCGGTCCTCTTGCACAGTGGATTTCCATCGATCCTACTTCCGGTACAGTCGATCCTAACGGTGGTACACAAGATGTAATCGTAACATTCGACGCATGTGATGATCCTCTTGGTACAATCCATACCTGTGATATTAACTTCACAGGTAATGAAGTTGATCCAATCACAGTACCTGTTACCATGATGGTCGGTACACCTGATTACGGTGATCTCGAAGGTATGGTAACCACCGCTACTGGTGGAAACCCGGTTGAAGGTGCAGAAATTGTTGCCACAATGGGAACAACAGTATACACTACTTACTCAACTGCTACAGGATACTACGAGATTCTCGATATGATGGTCGGATACTACACTGTCGAATGTACAGCTGTGGGATATAACTACGAAGTCGTAACTAATGTAGAAATTCAAGCAGATCAAACCACCACTCAGGACTTCGATCTGACAGCTCCTGTGATGGATATCAATCCTCTGGCACTCAATGTACAAGTTCCACCCGGAACAACAACAACCGAATACATCACAGTCACCAACAATGGTGATGGTCCCATGGACTTCCTTATCAATGTGTACGACTATGGCAGAGCACAGACTGACTACAGCAGATGCTCTAATGGTGTCACCATTGAGTCTGCCTATGGCAATACCGGCGCACCTGGCGAAGGTAGCTTGAAGACAGAAGGAACTCGTGAAGTCATCATACACTATGATGGTGAAAATGATGATGCAATCGGTCTTACTGCCGGTGGTACCTTCATGGTTGCAGCCAGATTCACCCCTGACGAACTCGGCCCATATTATGGCGATTATGATCTGACAGACGTCAAGTTGTATATTGGCGATCCTGGTTCCCAGATCATACTCAAAGTATGGGAAGGTGGCTCATTTGGTGATCCTGGCACAGAGATTTACTCTCAGGATGTCTCTGGTTCGATCGTTGCAGATTCCTGGAATGATCTTCCTGTGACTCCTAGCATCACTTTGACCAGTCCGAACGAATACTGGGTTGGATATGAAGTCACACACGGTGCGGGTGAATATCCTGCAGGTTGTGATGCAGGTCCTGTTGTATCCGGTAAGGGTGATTGGATATACTTCAACAGTGCATGGGATGAACTTCAGAACTACGGATTCCCGAATAACTGGAACATCCGTGCGGTCCTCAACCTTGGAACACCTCCTTGGATTGTTGTTGATCCGCTTTCTGGAACCCTTGCACCCGGAGAGGATATCCAGATCAATGTCCATCTCGATGCAACTGATCTGTCTTATGGTGATATCAAGAATGCTGACCTTGAGTTCGTTCCCGATCCTGACGTTGGAATCGTTACAGTTCCTGTAGTCATGACAGTCGAGGATGTCTCTGTTGGTGGCAACGAAGTAGTTGAAACCAAACTGTTTGGTAACTTCCCGAATCCTGTTAATAACACAACGACCTTCAGATTCAGCTTGAAGGATAGGTCACATGTGTCACTGTCTATTTACAACGTAAAGGGACAGTTAGTACAGACTCTGCTCAATACTGAGCTTGATCCTCATGCAGAACATGTTGTCGTGTGGGATGGTACAGCGAACGGCAAGAAGCTTGCAAACGGTATCTACTTCTACAAGCTTGAGACCAATAGCCAGTCATTCCTTAAGAAGATGATCTTAATGAAATAACTCGCGTTGATACTCAAATAGATCAAGGGAAGAAGGTTCGCCTTCTTCCCTTTCTTTATAATGTGATCATATAGAAAGAAGATGTATAGGATTTTCAACACCGACGACAATGTAAATTTATGGATTAAAATCCGATACAATTTATGAGAATTCTAATCCACGAGATAAATCTCGTTGCAAATTATATGCTATTCATATGATATGCTTTACGTTTTAATCATGCTTCTGTGTGTTTGGTGTCAAACACGTAGGTTTTATATATCAAACTATAATAATAGTTCCTTTAAATTTTATTATTATAAATTAAAATTAGGGGACAAAAAAACTTGACTCCAAAGCCCTGTAAATGATTAAAGTAACTAATCTTTTAAAAAATCAACGTCTCAAACATATGGCGAGATGAAAGGAGAAAAGATGAAAAAATTTATTGCAATTATCGCAATAATGTTGTTTGTAACCACTCTTGTTTTTGCAAATAATGAAAAGGTCGCAGTACAACAAGTTACTCCATTACCTGTTTTTTCTGGTCAGGATAATCCTATGACTCCTGCGCATACCGGAAGCAGAGATCTTACTCAAATTTACTTCGAAGATTTCGAGGATGGTGCAACAGATTGGACAGCATGGGATGCTACTGCTACTCCTCCAAGGTGGCATATTGATTCGTTCAATGCGTATGGTGGTTCAGGTATGTCTTGGTGGATGGGTGATCCTGATGTAGGAACAAATGGAGGTTATCTTGATGGTTGGTATCAAGTACTTGATACGCCTGAAATCACAGTTCCTCATAAGGGTCGTGTAGTACTCAGTTTCGAACAATGGCGTAATATTGAAGATCCTGCAGGTGCAACAGCTCCCTGGGATGGCTGGGATGGTTTTAATGTTCGCATTAGACTGGCTGGTGAAGAATATTCAGAGGCAGTGGTTCTTACGGATTGTACTCCTGCTTATAATTGTGCAAGTATGTACAGTTTTGGTTTCCAGCATGGCGAAGGTGAAGGTATCGCAGGATGGGGTGGTGACTCCGGTGGCTGGGTGTCTACAACAATCATGGTTCCGGATAGCTACTCAGGTGATACAGTTATTATAAGCTTTGCTTTTGCTTCTGATCCTGCATATTGTACCTTAGATGATCCTTCAATGTGGGGTGTATTTATTGATAATATTTCTATCGGAACATTTTACAATAGTGGCGATGATGCAACAGGCTTTGATGCGTTCTCAAACGTACCCGAAGGTGGGCAGCTCTGGCATATCTACGATGATGCAGCAGCTCCTTCACCAACTCATGCAGCTGGTTGTTTCGATCCAGGTACAGGAACTTACAATCCCGGGATGGATGACTACTTCATTTCACCAGAATTTGATCTTCCTGAAAATGTCGATATTACATGGGATATGTATGTGCAGACTGAGCTTGACAATGGTGTATTCCCGGATTGCGATTATATCTATGTAGAAGTTCGCCATAATGATGGTTCTGGATGGAGTAACTGGTGGTCAGTGAGTAATCCAACAGGTGATCCGGGTGGTACAAACTATGTTTTCACAGGTAGTGTAACTGACTGGACACCCTTCTCACAAGGATGGTCTGGTTATAGTGATATGTCTGTACTCGGTGGAACCACTGTACAATTCAGAGTAGGACTTCATTCAAATAATGACGATCCCACTACATTTGGTTTCCATGTTGATAATTTCGAGGTTCTTGCATCACTCGATGTGCTTCCCCCTACCAATCTTGTAGCTGATTACAATGAACAAACCGCATTTGTCGATCTTGATTGGGATGCACCTCAGGGTCTTGGTGGAGATATGCAATGGGATGACGGATCTTTTGAAAATGCAATTTCCTTTACTTCTGGTACTGGCATTATGGGTGCAACATTCCCCGTAGGCGGAGAATGCCAGATTGAAGAATTTACCGTTTATAGCAATACATTAGCTGGACCTACCACGCTAGGTGTGTATGAAAAAGACGGTGCTTCTTACTCATCGACTCCTACATATACAATGAATATCACTACACAAGCAGGAACTCCTGCAACCTATGATGTAACCGCTCAGAATTGGATCGTTCAGAACAGCTTCATACTTGGTTTTGAATGTTCAAGTACTGTTGATTGTGCACTTGACGAATCAACTGTTCCAAGTGAACACAGTATGGTAAATACTGGTGGTGCGTGGTCAACATGGGCAGCGGTTGCTGCTGCAAACGGACTTCCTGATGGTGAATGGGGAATTCGTTGTACCACTACATACGCTGTAGTTCCAGAACCTAATAGTTATAATGTGTATCGTGGACTTGAAAGCGGTAATTACGATGATACGCCAGTAGGAAATACTGCAGATACACTCTTCACTGATGAAACTGTAGAAGCTGGAAATACCTATTATTATGCGGTTACGGCTGTATATGATGCAGGTGAAAGCCAGTATTCAAACGAAGCATCAGCTTTTGTTGAGATCGCATCAGCAGTGGAATATGCCTATGATGATGGCACAGCAGAGATGGGTTACAGCGCAGGTTCTCCTGGCAACCAGCTTGCAGTTCGAATTACACCAGATCAATATCCGGTGAAACTTATCAGAATTAAATATTATCTAACTCAAGTCAATCAACAACTCATTGTCTATGCATGGGATGATGACGGTCCCAACGGACAACCCGGAACTCAGCTCATTGATCCTATTTATATGATTCCAACAAATGATCTCGTGGCAAATGACTGGAATGTGATTACATTACCCGATGATACAGACTATGAGATAATAATTAATGATGGAGATTTCTATGTTGGCTGGTTTGAAGCTTCTAACAGTAGTCTTATTGGTGTAGACACTAATGGACCAGCTTATAACCGAAGCTGGCAGTATGCTGCTGGAACTTGGTTTGATTACTCAGCAGGTATTCCTCAAAATATGATGATTAGAGCGGTTGTTGATACGGTCACAGGATATGGAGTTGATGATAATCATGTCCTCGGTAATTATCTTTACCAGAACTATCCAAATCCTGTGAAAGGTTCAACAAATATAAGGTATGCAATTCGCGATCATCATGGACCAGTTGAAATTGACATCTATAATATTCTCGGTCAGAAGATAGATTCAATCGAAGGTGAGAAAGGTGTCGCTACATGGAATCCTGTTGATCTTCCCAGTGGTATTTACTTCTACAAACTCGACACAGAAAACTATACAATGACACGAAAGATGTTGCTTATCAAATAAGTAATCCACTCTATAAAAGAAAAGTCCCAATCGTTATTCGGTTGGGACTTTTTATATATATGTTTGAGTTTAGTAATTTTAGTCTTCCTCTTCTGTCGGTAGGAAGAATCTATGAATATTAGTTATCATCTTGGATGGGGTGATGGAAATTTCATCATACTCATCAAGTAATATATCTGCAACATCACCGTGTATATACGCTCCGATTCGAGCAGCATCATAGGGAGAAAGGCCTTGCCCGAGTAATGAAACAATAATACCTGTGAGTACATCACCACTACCACCAGTTGCCATACCCGGATTACCAGTAAGATTGAACGTGCAATCGCCCTCGGGATTAATGATGATTGAGGTGTTGCCTTTAAGAAGGAGGGTTAATTTGGTGCTTGTTGCAAATGTAGTGGCAGCTTTTAATTCATCCTCAAGAATATCTTTTGTACTTTTGTGAAACAGTCTTGAAAATTCTTTGATATGGGGAGTAAACACATAAGGTTTTCCAGCAAGAGCTACAAGAGATTCATCATCATGTTCGTAAGCATTGATTGCATCGGCATCAATAACTGCAGGTCTTGTATTTCTTCGAAGGAATTCTCTGACAAATTCAGCAGTCTCTTCATTACGAGATATACCGGGTCCTATAGCTATTGCATCACAGTTTTTGACAAAATCCAGTACTTCATCTACAGCATTCAGAGAAAAGGTGTGTGATGTGGTTTCCGACACTCCATACGTCATGACTTCCAGCAAGCTCATCTCAAAGATAGTGCCAAGACTTTCTGGGTGTATAAGCGTGATAAGCCCAGATCCCATCTCCAGAGCTGCTTCGCTAGTCATTACTCCAGCACCGGACAGACCGGGAGATCCAGCAATGATAGCAATTCTGCCATAGTCACCCTTGTGAGTGTTATTTTCTCGCAAAGGGAAATAAGAAAGTACATCTGTAAGAACCTCTGCTTTTGGTCTGTTCTCTGCGTAGGCAATATCTGGTATTCCAATATCAACGATGTACATTTCACCGCAAAGGTCTCTTCCGGGATAGAGAAGATGCCCGTATTTCATATTTGCCATGGTGATGGTCACATCTGCATAGATTGCGACATTAGCAACTTTTCCAGTTTCCGAATCAACTCCAGAGGGAATATCTATTGCGATTGTGAATTCGTTTAGTTCATTGAGGATATCAATCAGATTTTTTCTGTATCCTTTTACCTTTCCTTTTAATCCAACACCAAAAAGTGCATCCACAATCACAGAAAAGTCATTGAACTGATCCACTGTTTTCTGAAGATCATCTTCGCTTGCAATATATTCAAGTTGACAATGCATTTTTTCGAGAATTTCATAATTCATTTTCGCGAGTGGTGTGAATTTATTGGTGTCTCCCACAATGTAACAGCAAACATCAAATCCACGATTATGTAGCCAGCGTGTTATAACCATTCCATCACCACCGTTATTGCCTGTTCCACAAATAATTGCGATAGAATCATCCTCATCAAGTATATCCATCTCAATTATTTCTGCACTTTTCTTGCCAGCATTTTCCATCAGAATGATCGGTTCAATACCGAATTGTTCCCTTGCTAGAGAATCAAAATTTCTCATTTCATCAGGACTTACTATAAACATATCTAGTTACCTCAACTATCTTTTTTTTAAGCATGATCTCAATTGTTGAGCCCTCACCCGGTTCACTTCTTACTATATATATTTTTCCAAGATGGAATTCCTCAATGATCCTTTTTGCTAGTGCCAATCCCAGTCCCCAGCCGCGCTTTTTTGTCGTATAACCAGTTTTAAAAATCTGCTTCTGCGCCTTTTTAGGGATTCCACAGCCTTCATCCTTTATCTGTAAGTAGAATTTATCTCCTTTATCATAGGTTATTACAAAAATGTTACCTGATTTGTCTTTCATTGCATCAATTGCATTTTTAATAAGATTCTCAAGTGCCCATTTAAAAAGTTCTGGATCAAAGCAAATAACCTGTTCCTCTGCTTTATTAATGTAGTTGAGATTCACCTGCTTGGTGGATTGGGGAATTCTTTCACGGAAATAATCGATTGTTGCCTGAATTGTCACATCAATGTTCGCTTTCTGAATTTTGATTTCAGAACCCACTTTTCCAAACCGTGATGCAATCTTCTGGAGATGATGAATATCAGTCTGCATATTCTGCACAATATCATCCATCAGTTCGACCTCTTTGCAGTTAGCAGTTTTAGTCTTAAGTACTTCAAGCCAACCGAGAAGAGAGGTGATAGGTGTGCCGAACTGGTGAGCAGTTTCTTTGGCTAAAGCAATCCAGAGGGATTCCTTTTCACGTTTTTTTAAAATTGCCAGACCAATTATACCCACAGAGATAAAGAGGATTACTATACCGAACTCAAAGTAGGGCAGGAATTTAAGACGCTTAATGGTTTTGGATGAACTATATACGATCTTTGATATTACTTCGCCGGTCACTGGTTCTTTAAGTACGATGTTCGTCTCATTCTTCTCCATATTCTCAATGAGATTCTGTAATCGCTCATCATTAATGATGATAGTTGGATCAATGTTCTTCCAATATTTGGGATTGTTATGAGCATCTGCTACAATAATGGGATAGTTGATTTTTTGTATGACCTCGGTGAGGATTATCTCAAGTAGATCGCTCTCTATGTTCTCTTTCGTCGATACTTCTGCAAAACGAGCATATATCTTCGGAAAAACCTCAAGTTCTTTTCTGACCTGCTGCAGAAGTGAGTTCGTGTAGATTACAAAAAAAAGTATGATGAGAATACTTCCAATAATAAAATAGGTCTTGATAAATGTAAGATTTTTACTGTTATTCTTTATCATTTTCCTTAGCTTTTTGCCAGTAGAACTCCATTTCGTCAAGATCTGCAGAAAATAGTTTTTCCTGGAGTTCTTCTTCGATGAAATTGAAACGCTTGATAAATTTCTTGATGGTTCTGTCGAGTGCGAATTCGGGGTCAATATCAAGTCTTCTAGCAAGGTTGACCAGCGCAAAAAGAATGTCACCAATCTCATCCTTCATTTTTTCACGATCTTTTACTTGATATTCTTCTTCAAATTCTTTGATTTCTTCCTTTAGTTTATCGAAGATCTGTTCAACCTCATCCCAATCAAATCCAACATGTGCTGCTTTGGACTGAATTTGCTTTGCTTTGATTAGTGCAGGTAGTGATTTTGGTAATCCTTCAAGAATTGATTTTCTATGCCTCTTTTCTTTGATCTTAATCTTCTCCCAGTTATGCTCGACGTCTTCATGATCTATTACTTTTAGATCTCCGAAAATATGAGGATGCCTGTGTTTCATTTTTTTGTTGATATGTTGTATGATATCCTGAATCGTAAATTGCCCACCTTCTTCAGCGATTTTAGCCTGAAAAACGATATGCAGAAGAAGATCACCCAATTCTTCTTTCATGAGATCATCATCTTTATGATCTATTGCTTCAGAAAGCTCATAGACTTCTTCGATCATATGGGGTCGAAGACTTTCTGGTGTCTGTAATTTATCCCATGGACAACCCTTTTCCGGATCTCGAAGGATCTTCATTATTTCAAGAAGTTCATCAAATTCTTTCATACAACGCCCCATAATCCTAAATACCAGTTTATTAGCTCGTTACCAAAGATCATGCTCACATACATTGCGATAACAATGAATGATCCATAGGGGATGAGTACTTCTTTTCTAGCTCGGGAAAAAGAATAAATTATCACTCCCAATATTGAACTCAGCAAAATTGTGAGAAAGGTTAATCTCAAACCAAGAGAAAGTCCTATAACAGCTATAAGTTTTATATCACCTCCTCCAAGCCCTTGCCTTCTGGTAAACAACTTAAATATTAGTGCAATGATCACGAAAAATCCAGCTCCAAGAATAAATCCTTTGAGAGCTCCCTGAAATCCGATAAGATTTGCAAAAGAAAATAAAAGAGCTATAATGATCATGGGGTAAATAAGAATATCAGGAATTATTCTTTTATAAAGATCTGCGTAGAAAACCACAACTCCCAGAATGGTAAGGAGAGTATAATGAACAAAGATAAAACTAAAACCAAATTTTACATAGAGGGCAAGGACAAGAATAGGTGTAAGTAATTCATTAATGATAAAGTAATAAGGAAATTTTTTAAAACATATCGGACATGAATTTTTTGTAACAAGTTGATGTAATATTGGAATAAAGAAATACCACTTCATAGAAGCACCGCAGAACGGATAACTTATCTTCCCATATTCTTTATCTTCGTTTAAAAAAAGTAGAATCAGTATATTACATATTTTTCCTGCTATAAGCGCAAATATTACAGCAATTATAAAGTTGGGAAGCAACATCAATATCTTAACGCATGTAAAGAGGTGTATAGAGTGGATTATACGAGTTGATTTCCAGATATATCTTGATATTCTCTGTTGGAGTGTACTTCATCATGAAATTAGGTAGTATTTTAGTATTTTCTTTTGATACTAAAGGGTTGCTGGAACCAAACTCTCCGAAATTTACTACGTTCAGATCAAGTGCAATTTTCAGTTTTGATGAGAGGGGTAATTCAAAACGATTTGTGAAATTGCTAAGATAGAAAGCTTTATTGGTTCCGGAACTATAGGTCGTAGAAAAGGTAAAAGATTGGCTTGTTTGAAGATTTCGCAATGATAAAGTGCTGGGAAAGGCAAATAGATCTGTTACTGTTTCTTTATTTGGTAGCAGGTTTTGGCAAAGAGTAGGTGTTGCCAGCAATAATAATGAAATGAATGTTAAAAGATATTTTTTCATAAGGTTACTCCTTTATGGGTAAATTCTATACAGCATTCTCGGAAATGGTATAGCTTCTCTAATATGACGAACTCCAGATAACCATCCGATTAGTCGCTCAAGTCCCACGCCGAAACCACTATGAGGAACAGAACCATACTTGCGCAGCTCGAGATACCACTGGTACTCTTCCATCGGGATATTGTCATCTTCCATGCGTTCTTTGAGAATATAATAATCATCTTCTCTTTGGGATCCACCAATGATTTCGCCAAAGCCTTCCGGGGCAATAAGATCCGATCCGAGTGAGAGTTTGGGATCTTTCCTGTCTACTTTCATATAAAAAGGTTTGATGTTCTTGGGCCATTTTTCAATAAAAATCGGCACATCAGATCCTTCTGCAAGTGCTTCTTCCTCAGGAGCTCCCATATCATCACCATACCGTATTTGTATTCCTTTTTTCTGTAAAGTAGTGACCATCTTCTCGTAGGTCATGATCGTGAATGGAGCATCAGCTTTTTTTAACTGATCAATGTCTCTTTCCAGGGTTGTCAGATCCAGCAGGTTATTCTTCAATACTGCCTTTAACACAAATCGAATCAGTTTTTCCTGTATCTTCATGTTTTCTTTGTGTTCCACATAGGCTGCTTCTGCATCCATCATCCAGAATTCGGTAAGATGCTTACGAGTTTTAGATTTTTCAGCACGAAACACTGGACCAAAATCATACACTCTACCCAGACTCATGATGCCTGCTTCCAAATAGAGCTGACCGGATTGAGAAAGATATGCCATTCCCTGGTCAAAGTAGGGGACTTCGAACAAGGTTGTAGTACCTTCACAGGCATTTGGTGTCAGAATTGGAGAGTCAAATCTGAAGAAACCGTTTTTATTAAGGTATTCACAAATTGCAAAGTACACGGTGTGTCGAATTTTCATAAGAGCATTTTGCTTGCTCGAGCGCAACCAGAGATGTCTGTTCGAAAGTAAAAAATCTACCCCGTGTTCCTTTTTTCCAATTGGATAGTCTTCACAAAGATGTACGATCTCTATATCGGTTAATTGAAGCTCGTATTCACCCTCATTTTTTGGATGCTTCTTTGGAATTCCACTAATGATGATTGAAGATTCAAGTGTGAGTGCTTTAACTCTCTCAAATTTCTCTTCACCTAGATCTGGCTTCCATGCAATTGCCTGAATCTCTCCTGTCCCATCGCGAAATATAATAAATCGAAGTTTACTGCTTGATTTGCGGTAATTTCTCACCCAACCTTGCAGTGTTACTTCTTTTCCAAGGTATTTTTTTACATCTTTAGCAAAAATCTTTTTGGCCATAATTATCTCAAGTTCAAATCCCTTCTGTTTTTTTCAATATCTTCCATTATAGTATATGCCACACGTAATGCTTCATATCCATCCTGCGCATTAACAATGGGACGGTTATCATGTACAATAGATGATATAAAACTTTCTATCTCTGCTCTGAGTGGTTCTTTTTCAATAATGGGTAAGGTCTCGGTACGGTACAGTTCATAAATATTGGCTTCACGAGTACCATTCATGATTTCTTTCATTATCTCGTCAACCTGAGGATTCTTTCTTACAACTCTTACCTGTTTATCTTGATAATCCAATGAGATATACATGTCCTTCTGGAAGAAACGTATCTTTCTTTCCTTTTTCAGAGAGATCCTGCTTGAAGTAATATTTGCAAGAGTGCCGTTCTCAAATTCGATCTTAGCATTTGCAATATCAATATCATTCGTAAGGATAGGTACACCAACAGCATTAATCTCTTTGACGCGGCTCTGTACAAGTGAGAGGATAATATCGATGTCATGGATCATAATGTCGTACACCACAGGTACATCACTTCCGCGAGGAGTGAATGGGGCTAGTCTATTGGCTTCTATAAAGGCTGGTCTTAGCAAGACTGATGAAAGTGCAATGATCGCAGGATTGAACCGTTCAATATGCCCTACCTGGCATTTCATACCCGTTCTATCCTGCAGCTGAACAATATCCTTGGCATCATGTAAGGTGCTGCAGATCGGTTTTTCTACCAGTATATGCTTCTTGTGATCAAGGCAGTATGCAGCATAATCATGATGACTCTGAGTGGGAGAAGCAATACTAACAATATCTACATTGAAAAGGAAATCATCAAGATTATTGTAGGCTGTTCCATTGAACTTTCGAGCTATATAACTGGTTCGTTCTTTATCTGTATCGAAAATCGCTAATGAAGTAATATCTTCAAGTTCACTGTAAATTCTTGCATGATGTTGACCAAGATGTCCGACACCGATTACTCCTGCTCTCATGGTAAGTCCTTGTTTTGTTTGTTATCACCTGCTATTCTTTCGAGTGAAATACCAAAATTATATACTCCATACAGGACGAGAAGATACGCAATAATCCTCATCAAAATTGTAATGCCAAAAACCACGTTATTGTAGGGAATAATATTGAGAAGAAAGATCAGTGCAAGGATACCAAAACCAATGCCGATATAGAGCGGTGATTTATTATTTGTTTCTTTATATGCCCATAGTCTCAGGAAAAAAGTCACGCAAAAAACGAGAAAATAGAATATCGGCAGAATTTCAAAAAATATATCAAACATATTTCTCCTAAGATTAGCTTATTGATTGGAATATCTAATTGCCAAGTAAAACGCTGTCAATAATTTTGCTTGCGGTTATTTCAGTAATATTCGGGATTCTGCTTTAATTGATAAAAAATTGCCTGCGCACACGCAGTGATAGCGGCAGTTTCTGCGCGTAATATATGATTGCCAAGACTCACGATTTGGGAACCGTATTCTTTGGCCAATGTTACTTCATTTTCTTCAAAACCGCCTTCTGGTCCAACAATAAGACAAATATCCTTTTTTGCTTTTTTGAGTATAGTGTGTAGAGGTGTATTTTGTTCTTCTTCCCATGCAAGAATCATATTGTAGTTATTATGGATTTGTTTCAGTAACTCACTAATTTGAAGTGGATTATGGATCTCCGGCAAATAAACAGAATCACACTGTTTCATCGCTGAGATCGCAACCTTACGTAATCGATCTAATTGGTTCAAGGAGATAGACTTCTTAACCGTTCTCTCGGAAATAAAGGGAAAGAATTCATATATGCCAAGTTCGGTACATTTTTCAACTATGAGTTCGTTGTTCTTTTTCAGCAAAGAAAAGGCGATTGAAATATAAGGTTTAGACTTTTCTATGCTGGTAGTAGTATCTATTTGAACCGATATATGGTTTGGCAAAATCTTGTTAATACGCCCTTTTGCAAGTATCCCATTGCCATTAGTAATTGAGATTTGATCGCCTTCATGCTTTCGAAGCGAGGTCTTAAGGTGATGGTATTCTGATCCGGTTATATTGATTCGTGTGGAAATATCTTTAAGATCGGGAGAGTAGAATAGGGGCATTTATTAATGACTTATATGAAGTATTCTTTTAGCTTCTCAAAAAATGATTTCCCGGGCTTGAGATTTCTCTTCTGATCAAAGGGTACGATCTTACTATAAAGTTCTCTCTCTTCGCTGGAAAGTTTATTGGGAATTACTACTATAATTTTCACATACAGATCACCTTTACGAGAGCTGTTCACATAGGGAAGACCCTGTCCTCGAAGTCTAAAGACTTTGCCGGATTGAGTGCCAGATGGAATCTTCATTTTTGCATGTCCTTTGAGAGTGGGCACATCGATCGTATTTCCCAGAACTGCGTCAGTTACGCTGATTGGAAATGTACATATCAGATCCTGGCCATCACGGTCAAAAAGCTCATTCTTTTTTTCTTTTATGTACACAATGATATCACCTGCAGGTCCACCATTTTTGCCAGCATGACCTTGACCTCGCAGTTTGAGATACTGACCATCAGATACTCCAGCAGGAATATCTACCTTGATGCTCTTCACAGAAGATATTCGACCATCTCCATTACATTTTGAGCATTTATTTTGAATGCTTTGTCCTGTACCGTTACACTGAGGGCATGTAGTAATAGTAGACATCTGCCCAAAGAATGACTGACGGACTTGCTTGACCCTTCCTGAGCCACCACACTGAGGGCAAGTGTTCACTTTTCCGTCCGCAGAACCAGTTCCGTTACATACATCGCATGGTTGTTTGATATTGACCTTAAGTCTTTTAGTGACCCCTTTGGCGATCTCTTCGAGAGTAAGGGAGAGAGAGAGTTTCAGGTCACCACCGCGGTTCATTGCTGCTTGCTGCTGAGCACGACCACCAAAACCAAAACCGCCCCCCCCTCCTCCAAAGAAGGTTTCGAAGATATTGCCTATATCACCAAAAATATCAGAAAAATCATTGGCATGCGTGAAGTTTTCCCATGTGAATCCACCGGAGCCGAAATCACTCTGCACACCTTGATGTCCAAATTGATCATATCTCTGGCGTTTGTCTTTATCACTGAGCACTTCGTATGCTTCTGCTGCTTCTTTAAATTTTTCTTCTGCTTCTTTGTCATTCTTATTCTTGTCTGGATGATACTTCATTGCAAGCTTTCTGTACGCACTCTTGATCTCACTCTCTGAGGCATTCTTATCTACGCCAAGAACTTCATAGTAATCTCTTTTTGACATTTCTTCAGTAACCTTCTTTTTTTTTGCACGGGAATTGCTTGTACAATTCCCGTGCGTGTTCTATTGGGTATTTAACTTATTTATTTTCTTCGTCATCCACGACTTCAAAGTCAGCATCAACTGCATCATCATCAGCAGATTCTTCCTGCTGTGTATTAGTTTGCTGTTGACTTGGTTGTTGCTGTTCTCCACCTTGCTGCTGTTGTTGCTGTTCTGCTTGTTGTTTCATGGTTTCTTGATAGACGATCTCACCAAGTTTCTGAGCTTTCTGCTCGAATTCTTCCTTGGCTTTCTTCAGTTCTTCAACATCCTGAGAATCAAGTTTTTCTTTTGCTATTTTGATAGCCTCTTCGATATCAGATTTTTCATTGTCTTTGAGTTTATCACCATATTCCTTCAGTGATTTTTCCGTACTGAAGATCATCGTATCAAGCTGGTTCCTGAGTTCTACACGCTCTCTGAGTTTTTTATCCTCATTAGCATGTTCCTCAGCATCCTTGACCATCTTTTCAATTTCTTCCTCGGTAAGAGCACCAGCTTTATCGATCTTGATCTGTTGCTTTTTACCAGTTCCTTTATCCACAGCAGACACATGAAGTATTCCGTTTGCATCGATATCAAAGGTTACCTCGATCTGCGGTATACCACGTGGAGCAGGAGGAATGCCCACCAGATCAAATCTACCCAGAGTTCTGTTCTGAGATGCCATTTCTCGCTCACCTTGCAGCACGTTGATGGATACTGCAGTTTGATTATCAGCCGCAGTTGAGAAGATCTGGCTCTTCTTGACCGGAATAGTGGTATTCCTTTCAATAAGTTTCGTCATCACTCCACCCAGCGTTTCGATTCCAAGTGAAAGAGGAGTTACGTCCAGAAGTAGTATATCCTTTAGGTCTTCATCACCAGAAAGAATTCCGCCTTGTATCGAAGCTCCGATAGCAACGACCTCGTCGGGATTCACGCTCTTGTTTGGTTCTTTGCCAAAGAATTTTTTCACTGCTTCCTGAACCGCTGGAATACGGGTCGAACCACCCACAAGGATCACTTCATCGATATCTGAAACGTTGATCTTGGAATCTTTCATCGCAGATTTACAAGGACCGATAGTTCTTTCGATAAGATCGTCGATCATACGATTGAACTCAGAACGTGAGAGGGTTAGTGATAGATGTTTTGGACCGCTGCTATCTGCGGTAATGTATGGAAGATTAATAGTTGTTGATTGAGTTCCACTGAGTTCGATCTTTGCCTTTTCTGCAGCTTCACGAATTCGCTGCATTGCCATAGGATCTTTGGAAATATCTATTCCATCGCTCTTCTTGAACTCACTTACGATCCAGTCGATTATCTTCTTATCAATGTCATCACCACCAAGATGGGTGTCACCATTGGTGGAGAGCACTTCAACCACGCCTTCTCCGATCTCAAGAATTGAGATATCAAATGTACCACCACCGAAGTCATACACTGCGATCTTTTCATCTTTTTTCTTTTCAAGACCGTAGGCAAGAGCTGCAGCAGTTGGTTCGTTGATTATTCTTTCAACTTCCAGACCAGCGATCTTACCTGCATCTTTGGTTGCCTGACGTTGCGCATCATTGAAGTATGCTGGAACGGTGATCACTGCTTTATCTACTTTCGCACCAAGATATTCCTCAGCTGTTTCTTTCATCTTTTTCAGGATGAACGCAGAAATCTCCTGAGGAGTGTAATTCCTGTTTTGATTTGGTATGTGAATGACTACTTCACCTTTGCTGTCATCTTTGAGTTTGAAACTCACTTCTGACTCTTCTTGTTTCACTTCATTGAGTTTTCGTCCCATAAAACGTTTTACCGAATAAACCGTATTCTGGGGATTTGTGATCAACTGATGTTTTGCTAACTGACCAACAAGCACTTCACCATCTTTGGAAAATCCAACGACTGATGGGGTAGTTCTACCACCTTCAGAATTTTGAATAACGGTAGGTTTTCCACCTTCCATAACAGCGACACAGCTGTTGGTCGTTCCTAAGTCTATTCCAATTATTTTACTCATTGTTTATCTCCTTGTTCATTTTTCTTTTTAAAAGTTTTATCAACTTTTTTGTTCTTCTTTTTCTTATGAGAATTGATCTCAACGTTATCGCCATCATTTTGAGATGCTTCTTCAGGTACTTTTGCCACAGCGACCCGGGCATGGCGCAGCACTTTATCATTGAGGATATATCCATTTTGAATACAGTCGCAGACTATGTTATCATCAAAGCCCTCTTTCTCTATATGAGCAATTGCTTCATGGTACTGAGGATCGAATTCCTGTCCGATGGCTTCGATTCGTCTAAGACCATAGCGCTCAAGCAGTGATTTCAGTTCATCATGAACCATCACGATTCCTTTGCGAAAATTTTCAGGTACCTGATCGGTATTTGCAGATTCCATTGCCATCTCAAGATGCTCATACACATTTATCAAATCAGTGATAAGTGATTTATTTGCATTCTTGATCCAATCGATACGATCTTTCTCATTACGTCTTCGGAAATTCTCGAATTCAGCAGCACTTCTCAACCAACGATCCTTGTATGACGAAACCTCTTCTTTGAGATTCTCTATTTCTTCTTCCAGCTTTTCGACATGATCATTGATCTCTTCAATATCCTTATCTAATTCAGTTTCTTTTTCCTGTTTCTTCTTTGGCATATATACATCTCCTAAATATTTTCTTTTTTAACCACGAAAGCACCATAAACACTAAAAGAATTTGTTTTCATAAAACAATTCCTTTTAATTTCACCTTTATATGAAATACTTCTTGTTTCTAATTCTTTTGTTAAACATCCTTGATAAGCTGACTCAAGAAGTTCAGCATCCATAGGCTTATAAACCTCGAAGATCGAACCTTGTGTTTTATAAGGTTCATCTTTATAGATTATTTTATCGATGATTTCATATTTTTCGTGGCTCATATTTTCACAGCATTCATGCAGGGCATTATCGTACCCTTGGTCGTTATTTCTGTAATCATTCTTGAAGCAAAACAGATCATCGGAATATTTTCACGATAATTCATTCGTTTGGTTCCCAGAATTCCAATAAATCCAGGAAGACCAATCACTTCATACTTTGCAAAAATAAGCACAAGGTCTCTGAACTCACTACCTTTTATCTCATCACCCATAAGGATTGTATAATCCTCAGTGGAGTAATCCTGAAATATTTTCAGAAAATCTTCCTTCTGGTCAATTATTTTCAGAAGCTGTACAATCTTTTCCTGAGAATCGAATTCCGGTTGACTGACGAAGCCAGATTCTCCTTCAAAACTAATGTTGTAGTTCCGTACTTCATGCAACAACTTCCTGATCTCAGACAGAATATCATAAATAAATGATTCTTTCTGTGCATCGAGGATGAGATCTTTGAAAAATTTTTTCTCGATAGTATCAATAGGCATACCTGAAATTCGAGTATTTACATATCTGTTTAAGGCATTGATCTGAGCATCAGTAAGGGCATAAGTATTATGAAGAGAAAATGTCTTTTCCAAACCACCCTCAAGATTTACCACGATCAATAATTTATCGCCCTCTATTTTGAAGATCTGAATCGAATTCAGAATACCAAGAGAATAGTCAGGTTCTGCTATTATGCTCAATTGTCCCGAAACCTTTGCCAGAAAAGAATGAAGTGCGCTGAGCATTCTATCCAGACTCTGATAATTTTCCGAAAGGAGCGTCTGCATCATTTTGATTTTCTGATCGGGGATGCTGTTGTCAAAATCAATTATGTCATTGATATAAAATTTATACCCTTTCTCTGTGGGCAACCGTCCCGCAGAGGCGTGAGGTTGTTCAATATAACCAAGATTTGCCAGAACTGCCATCTCATTACGAATAGTAGCTGGGCTAAGATTAAAATCATATTCTTCTGCAAGCACCTTTGATCCAACAGCTTGAGCGTTCTTGAGATACTCAAGTATGATAGACCTGAGAAGGCATTTCTGCCGGTCTGTTAAAATCTGGTTTTCTTTAGAATTAACATTTTGATTCATTATTCAAACTCTTGATTTAGCACTTCTCTCCATTGAGTGCTAATTTTAGATAAAATGTACGTCAATAGGGGAGAATGTCAAAAATAAAAAAGGGGCTATTTTTCAAAGCTTTTGATTCTCTCAGGAGTATTATGATTGAATATTTGGAGAGGGGACCTTGAGTAAAATACGATAGGTTAAAATATATTTAATAAGAGTGTGTCCTTTAGATTTTCAAGCCTTTTGGTAATTAGATACAGCTTTGCTTTTTGGTCTTAGAGATTTCCACTTTCGCAGGAATGACGGTATAGTTATTTTCAGTGTGAATCAGCTCAATCTGAGTTGATCAGTGTTCCATTAGTTTCCTCTAATTCCTCGTTCCCAAAGCCCCCTTTGGGAATGCTATTTGGTTGATTTTTTATCACCTTTTGTCTTTACCAATCCATTCTCCACGCTGAAGTCTGGAGTAGTTACCTCATCCTGCCCTCTCCTAAAAGGAGAAAGAAATTGTGCTTTCTCTAAAAAAAAGCTGTCATTCTGAGTAGAGCATAGCGAAATGAAGAATCTCGCAAGGACATTCAATTCATTAACATGGGAGATCCTTCGGAGCAAGTAAACTTACTCTTCAAGGATGACAAAAATTTATGATAACTCTTGTCATTCTTAGCGGAGCGAAGAATCTCCCTAAAAAAAGAAAATCCGTTCATCTGAGTGATCTTTTTCAATAAATAGATTTTTACAGGAGGATGACAATTATTGATATGTTACATTAGCGAAAATCTGTTCAATCTGAGTGAACTTGTCCGCCTTCTGGCGGATCTGTATCCTATTTATTCCCCTTGAAACGATAGATTGTCAATCAGGGAGATGCTTGAAGCGAGTTAAAACTTACTCCTCATGAATTACAATTCAAAAAAATCTAAACAAATTACAAAAAAACTTTACAATAAATTTTCAATTCTTTATAAGCAGCTAAGATTCTTTGTAGAATGATAGAAATTATGGAAAAGAGAATAATGGTAAGAATAATCGCAGGCAGTAAAACCGATATGCAGTATGTTGAGCAGACGCAGCAAGTTCTTGAAGATTTCGGTGTACCTTATGATATGCACATTTCATCCGCTCATAGAAATCCGGAAAGAACGGAGAAACTTGCCAAAGAAGCTGAGGAGAGTGGTGTGCAGGTTATTATTGCTCTTGCAGGTATGGCTGCTGCTCTTCCCGGTATTATTGCTGCGATGGTAACTATTCCTGTTATTGGTGTTCCCCTTCCCGGCTCTGCACTTAATGGTATTGATTCGCTTTACTCGATCGTACAAATGCCAACAGGTATTCCGGTTGCAGGAGTAGGCATTGGCAATTCCGGTGCAAAGAATGCTGCTTACCTCGCAGTCTCGATTTTGAGTTTAAATAATGAAGAATATAAAGAAAAAATAAAAAAATACAGATCTAGTTGGAACAACTAGAAAGGAGTCAACTATAAATAACGTTTATTAGTTTGGCATTGTTTTTAACCTTGAAGCAGGTTTTGTTCTTTAACATCGCATAGAGTGTTTTGATCAGCTTATTA
>DRBZ01000066.1 GCA_011043895.1 Candidatus Cloacimonadota bacterium | reverse complement strand
CTTTTTGCACTTCTCTGCATTTTTTTTGGGAGTTTTGTACCTACTTAAATAGTCGTAGTCAAGTTATTCGTCAGCATTTGAGATGTTTTTCAGGGGAGATTACCTACACTTTTGTTTATTAATTCGTAAAGAAATCAAAGATATTCATCAAAGCGCTGGTAGAAGCTTTATAGATCTCTGTATATTTACATTTCGTGCAGGTTACTGTGGTAAATTTTTTACTTTGCACATTGAAAAGTTTGGTAAATGTACCGCCAGTTGCCTGGAATTGATCCACTTCGTACTCCGTATTATTGCATTTTGGACATTTCCATTTTCCTGTCATTTTCACACCTTTAATTTTAAATCACCTATTAGCAAAATAACAAACAGCCCAGGCAGAGGGGAGGCCACCTGGGCTGAGGAGGTCTTTAAAGCAGTATCTCTACCGCTTTAGGGGGAAAACTTAATTCAAAGTTTAATTTTCATTTATTCTTTGTCAACTTGTTCTTTTGTTTTATCCTTTTCTTTTTCAGGAACTTCTTCTCTCTTCTCTTCAGGTTCCTCTTTTAATGCTTCTTCTACTTCTTCTTTTGCCTGCTTCACATCTTCTTCTCTTGCATCCTCTTCTGGTTCAACAGTTTTGGGAATTTCTTCCTCTTCTTGAACTTCTTCGACCCTTTCTTCAGGAGTTTCTTCAGCTACTTCTTCGACAATCTCAGTAGCTTCTTCTTTCATTTCTGTTTTCCCAACTGTCTTTTCTTCCGAAACTTTTTCTGTCTTCTTCTCAGTGGTCTGTTTTTTTGGAGCTTTTTTCTTATCTGTCTTTAATTTCTTTTTCTTCTTTGGAGTAACTTCTTCTTCTACGAATTCTACGATTGCAGTAGGAGCTGAATCTCCGATACGAAATCCAGTTTTGATCACCCGTGTGTAACCACCATTGCGGTCATTATAACGTATAGCAATCTCATCAAAGAGTTTTTTTACAAGATCTCTGTCTCTTAAAATTTTATAGGCCTGCCTGCGTGTATGAACTGTATTCTTCTTACCGTACGTGATAAGCTTCTCTGCCAATCTACCAACCTCTTTTGCTCGCATAAGGGTTGTCTCGATCCTATCATTCTTTAGCAAGGCGATAAGAAGACTACTCATCAATGCTTTACGGGCATCTTTTCTTCTACCAAATGTTGTGGTTCCTTTTCTACGATGTCTCATTTTTGTTCCTCAATTTTCCTGAGTGTTTCAAGTTGTTCATCAATTTTTATAATATCCATACCTAGTTTCAATCCGTATCGATCCAGTACTGTTTTCACTTCATCAAGAGATTTCTTGCCGAAATTACGCAAGCGCAGAAGCTGGCTTTCTGTTTTGGCAACCAGTTCCTTTACATATTCTATCTTCGAAGCTGCCAGACAGTTACTGCAACGAACACTAAGTTCGAGTTCAGTAACCTTCATCTTCATAAGTTTCTGAAGATTCTTAAGTTCAGGATCAATTTTTTCTCTCTTGATATATTTAGGTTCCTCTTTGAACTGGATAACTGCCTGGAAGCAGTCTTTGAGGATCTTTGCTGAAAGACTCAGAGCATTTTCTGGAGTAATACTGCCATCAGTCCAGATCTCAAGGATGGTCTTGTCATAATCTATCTTTTCATCAACACGCTCTCTCCCCACATGAAAGTTCACTTTACGGATGGGTGAATAGATTGAATCGATAGGAATAACCCCTATCTGGATCTCTGATGTATCATGTTCATTTTCACGCACATAACCTATGCCATTTCCAGCCCAAAGCTCCATTTCGAACTCAACTTTATCAACCAGTTCCAGGAGATAGAGATCTTTATTGATTATCTCCACAGTCTTGGGGGTAGAGATCATATCCGCAGTGATTTTCTTTGGTCCCTTAACAGAAAGTTCGAGCTTTTCTTCCTTGTTGCTGTCGATCTTGAGTACAAGATTTTTCAGGTTAAGGATAAGCTCGATATAATCTTCTCTTGCACCAGGAATTGCCGTATATTGATGCTGAAGTCCTTTAACTTTCACAAATCGAACTGCACCACCCTGTATTGAAGAAAGTAGTACTCGACGAAAGGCATTGCCAATTGTAGTACCAAAACCCTGTTCAAAGGGACCGATGGTGAACTTACCAAAGGTATCGGAATATGTTTCTTCTTCCTTTTTAATATATGTAGGTAGTTGTATCGGTTCTAAATCAACCATTTGTTCTCCTCTTAATTATTTAGAATAGAACTCAATAATTAATCTGTGATCAATATCCTGAGGAAGCTGTTCTGCAGTTGGTACTGCTTTCACATATCCAGAAAATTCCTGTGGATGTACTTCCAGCCAATCAAATTGATCCAGAGATTTATGTGCTTCCATTGCTTCGTGAATATTAGGTATTTGTCTGCTATTGCTTCTAATTTCAATTTTTTGTCCGGGAACGCAAATATATGAAGGAATATCCACCTTTTTCCCATCAACAAGCACGTGACCGTGATTCACGATCTGACGAGCAGCATTTCTAGATGTTGCGAATCCCATTCTATAAATAACATTATCCAGTCTTGTTTCCAAAAGTCTGAGTAGATTCTCACCAGTAACGCCCTTCATTTTAGTAGCTTTTTTAAAGTAATTTTTGAACTGGCGTTCCAGAAGACCGTATGTTCTCTTGGCTTTCTGTTTTTCACGAAGATGGATCGCATAATCACTCATTTTACCGCGAAATTTTCTGCGCCCTTCTCCTGGCGGAGTATTACGACGTTCTAAACTACATTTAGGAGAATAACAACGCGCACCTTTTAAAAAGAGTTTTGTGCCTTCTCTTCTACATAATTTACATTTTGATCCTAAATATCTTGCCATTTCAATAACCTCTTAAATTCTTCTTCGTTTAGGTGGGCGACACCCGTTGTGTGGAATCGGGGTAGTATCAACAATTGATAGTACATTCAAACCTTCTCCCTGTAAAGAACGAACTGCTGAATCACGACCGGAGCCAGGTCCACTCACACGAACATGTATATTTTTCAATCCCATATTGATCACAGTAGAAGCAATATCCTTAGCTGTTTGCTGCGCAGCATAGGATGTACTCTTCTTGGAATTTTTGAATCCATTCTTACCACAACTTGACCAGGCAATCACATTTCCTCTCATATCTGTAATGGTTATGATCGTATTATTGAAAGTCGCTTGGATATGGGCAATGCCATCAGATTCCTGCAGACGAACTTTCTTTTTTCTTACGACTTTTTTCTGTCTCTTCTTTTCTGCCATGTGTTACTCCTGCCTACTTCTTTCCAATTCTACTTGTTCGCGGTCCCTTACGGGTACGAGCGTTTGAATGTGTACTCTGTCCATGCACAGGAAGACCAACACGATGGCGAAGTCCACGATAACAACCGATTTCCATCAGTCGCTTAATATTCATCGTTCTTTCTTTGCGCAGATCACCTTCGATGGTATAATCATCTCGAATGATATCACGCAATTTGATAATTTCCTGGTCAGTAAGATCTTTAACTTTTTTATCTTTATCGACTTCTGCTCTATCTAATATTTCATTTGATAGAGAGCGCCCTATTCCAAAGATATAGGTCAGCCCGATCTCAATACGTTTTTCATTAGGTAAATCAACACCTGCTATTCTGGCCAAAGTGCCTCCTTGTTATCCTTGTCTCTGTTTATGTTTTGGATTTGATGAACAAATCACGTATATGCGCCCTTTGCGCTTAACTATTTTACAATCTTTACATAACTTTTTTACTGAAGCTTGAACTTTCATAGATACCTCTATTTATTAAAAACTATTTATATCGATAGACAATACGGCCTTTCGTGAGGTCATAAGGAGAGAGTTCCATCTTCACCTTATCACCAACGAGAATACGGATGTAGTGCATTCTCATTTTACCAGAAATATGGGCATGAACTTTATGCCCGTTTTCCAGCTCCACGATAAACTTCGTGCCCGGAAGCGACTCAACGACAGTACCATCGACTTCTATGAGGCCGTCTTTACTCATGTGAGCTCCTTGTAAGAATTTCGGGTTCACTCTCGGTTATCAGAACAGTATGCTCGAAATGGGCAGATGGTGAACCATCCATCGTATAAAAAACCCATTCTTTTTCCACTGTTTTGGATGTACCTAAATTGAACATTGGCTCTATGGCAATTGTCATGCCCGGCTTGAGAAGAGGACCAGTTCCGCTTTTACCAACATTTGATACTATCGGATCTTCATGTAATGTACGACCGATACCATGTCCTGTCAACCAATCTGCTACATAAAGTCCAGCTTGATCAGCAGTTTCTTCTATTACCGCAGAAATATCACCAACACGATTTCCGGCTCTACACATTTCTATTGCCCGTATCAATGCAAGCTGCGTGTTCTCAAGAAGATGCTGAATCTCGTCTGAAACAGTACCCGAAACAAATGTTCTGGCACCATCACCAAAAAAACCATTCTTCTCCACACCCACATCTATGCCAATAATATCACCATCTTTTAAGACTTTATCTTTTGTAGAATAGCCATGCACGATCTCTTCATTGACTGATGCACATATTGAATATTCATAAGGATCGAGATCATCCATTTGATATCCCTTGAATGCTGCACTTGCCATCTGAGATGCTATTATCTCTTCTGCGCGTACATTTAATTCATATGCAGAGATGCCCGGTTTGATCATATCACCGAGTTCATCAAGTACCAAAGCAACTATTTTATTGCTTATGCGCATATATTCGATCTCCTGCTTGTTCTTTATCATGATCATAATTATGTAAGGATATCTAATATTTCCTCTGACACACGCTTCTGGCCAGTACTGCCATCTACAACATGAAGTACATTTTTCTTCTTGAAGTACTCGATCAAAGGTCCTGCTGTACTGTGATAAACTTTTAAACGATTCTTGATAGTTTGAACCTTATCATCATCGCGAATAATGAGTTCTGAACCACAATTGTCACAGTAATACGTATCATTAATTTTCTTCTTGGGAATTTTGTGAATGAGATTAAAGATGCTTTTACAGTTCGGGCAGTATCTTCTATTTGAGAGACGTTTGATAACTTCTTCATCTGGAAGATCAATCAAAATTGCACTTATTTTGGAATTCTCAGTAATATAATCCATTCTAAAGAACATCTCTGCCTGAGTTTTATTACGAGGAAAGCCGTCAAACAAAGCACCTTCTCTACAATCATTTCTTTGTACCCTCTCTTCTACCAGTTTTATCACAAGTTCATCTGGAACGAGTTCGCCCTTGGTCATGTAAGCATTTGCTTTCTTACCAAGAGATGTTCCTTCCTGAATTGCACCACGAAGTATATTGCCAGTTGAGATATGAGGAATTGAGAATTCTTTGATGATAAGCTCCGCCTGTGTACCCTTGCCAGCACCAGGAGGACCCAATAACACTACTATTCGTTTTTTATTGTCGATCACCTTGATCTACCCCGCAGTTTTCCTTTTTTCATAAAGCCGTCGTAGTGTCGCATCACAAGATGTGACTCTATCTGCTTGAGTGTATCCAACGCCACACCCACAATAATGATGAGACCCGTTCCACCAAAGTAGAATGGCAATCTGGCATATTTGATGAGAAATGTTGGAAGCACAGCAATAAAAGCAAAGAAAATTGCACCAGGTAAGGTGATACGAACGATCACACTATTAATATATTCAGCAGTTTTCTTTCCAGGTTTTCGTCCGGGAATAAAACCGCCATATTTTTTCATATTATCTGCAATTTCAGTTGGATTCAGTACGATCGCAGTATAGAAATATGCAAAGAATACGATCATGATGACATAAAGAGTTGTATGTAGAAAGGCACCCGGAGAAAGCCAACCAGAAATCATGTTCATAAAATCACTATCCTTAAAAAATGTTGTGATTGTCTGTGGGAACATGAGAACAGATTGGGCAAAGATGATAGGAATAACACCTGCTGAGTTGACCTTCAATGGAATATGAGTAGCCTGTCCGCCATAGATCTTTCTTCCAATTACACGTTTGGCGTACTGAACTGGTATTTTTCTTGTTGCTTCAGTAATAAGAATAACCGCAGTAGTAATCAACACCATGAAGACTATTACTCCGAGAGCTAGGAAAAGACTCATATTTCCTGTAGCAACCATTTTGAACATGTTTATGAATCCACCTGGATATCGTGCAATAATACCAATGAAGATGATCAGAGAGATACCGTTACCAATACCCTTCTCGGTTATCTGTTCACCAAGCCACATAATGAATATCGTACCTGTTACAAGGGTGAGAATTGTCACAAATTTAAACATCAATCCGGGGAACGGAACAACAGTTGCACCTGATGGAGCAGTAATACTTTCAAGGAACGTGGTTATCCAGAAAGCATTAAAAATTCCAATGATGAGTGTGCCATATCGAGTGTATTGTGTGAGCTTCTTTTGTCCCTCTGGACCTTCTTTTTTCAATTTCTCAAAGAAGGGTATCACACCACCAAGAAGTTGCATAACAATGGATGCGGTAATGTAGGGCATGATGCCCAAAGCAAAGATCGTTGCTTTACTCAGATTACCACCCACAAACAGGTCGATCATTCCGAAGATAGTATTACCCTGCGTGGCAAAGAATTCTCCAAGTGCAGTCGTATTGATTCCAGGTGTTGGAATATGACTTCCAAGACGATATACAATTAGAATACCGATTGTAAAGAGTACTTTCTTTTTTAGTTCGGGTACTTTAAAGATGTTAAATAGTGATTTCAGCACTAGACAACCTCTGCTTTTCCGCCAACTTCCTCGATAATCTTGATTGCGGATCTACTGAATTTGTTGGCTTTGATTACTTTCTTTTTATCAAATTTATTTTCTTTGTTAGCCAGCACTTTTACGGGTTTGACCTTATGATTTTGAGGTTCGATTAGTCCTCTTTCTTCCATCATAGTGATATCAATAATGCTTTCGTCAATATCTGCCAGCTCGTTCAAAGAGACAATTCTATACCTTTTCTTAAAAGCTGTATTATTAAATCCTTTCATGGGAAGTCTACGATGGATCGGCATCTGTCCACCTTCAAACCAATTAGGGATACTGGCACCACTTCGGCACTTCTGTCCGTTCATACCTCGTCCACCTGTCTTGCCTTTGCCGGATCCGTCCCCTTTTCCGCGTCGGGATTTTTCATGTCGTGTATTTTCAGGAGGTTTTAATTCATTTAATTTCATTTCTTAGAACCTCTCTTTTTTTTAGTTTCTTCAACTACTACAAGATGACTAACGGTTTTAATCATACCCATAATTGCTGGTGTATTTTCATGAATGACTGAATGACGAATTCTACGAAGCCCTAATGCTTCAAGGGTTTTTTTCATATTGGGTTTCTGTCCAATTGAGCTTTTTATCTGCGTAACTTTAATTTTCATCTTCAATACCTTTATTTATGATAGAAGTTCTGAGACAGTCTTTCCGCGAAGTTTTGCTACTTCTTCATGTGAGCGAAGGGCTTTCAGTGCAAGCACAGTTGCTTTTACCATGTTATGCTTTGTGCTAGAACCCAGGGATTTTGTCAGCACATTTTCCACACCTGCTGCTTCAAGGATTGCACGCACAGGTCCACCGGCAATAACACCTGTACCCGGAGCGGCTGGTTTGAGCAAGACTTTACTTCCAGCGAACTTACCGATACTTTCGTGAGGGATTGTACCATTCCTGATAGGAAAACTGAACATGCTCTTCTTAGCTTTATCTTTAGCTTTGATGATAGCAGGTATCACTTCATTAGCTTTACCCATTCCAACGCCGACCAAGCCATTCTTATCACCTACAACTACAGTGGCATTAAAGCTAAAGTGTCTTCCACCTTTGATTACTTTTGCCACACGATTAGTATCAACTACTTGCTCGTAGAGTTGTTCTTCCTCTTCTTGTCTTCTATTTTGATTATTCTGCATTAACACTCCTAGAATTCCAAACCAGCTTTGCGAGCACCTTCTGCGAGTGCTTTTACGCGTCCATGGTATTTGAATCCATTTCTATCAAAACTAACCTGTTTTATCTTCTTTTTAAGACATAACTGTGCAAAAAGTTCACCTACAAGTTGTGCTTTCTCAACCGGTTTCATATCCTTTTTTACCTTTTCCTTATAATCAGGACTCAAGCTGGAGAATGCACACAAGGTAACACCTTTGTCATCATCGATCGCTTGAACATAAATCTGGTTCAAGCTTCGATAAACACTCATACGCGGACGTTCTTTTGTTCCAGAAATCTTATTTCTTATTGCAACTTTGCGTCGTTTTCGCAATAATATATTTTTTCTTACTTTTCTTCTTAACATACTTGCTCCTTATGCACCTGCTCCACCTGCAACCTTACCAGGTTTGATATGGATATGTTCGTCTGAATATCGTATACCTTTTCCTTTATAAGGTTCGGGAGGTTTAACATTTCGAATTGTGGCACAGAATGCACCAAGCATTTCTTTATTATAACTTCTGAAATCGATAATAGCCTGCAAACCAGGAAGACTACTTGCTTCTGCTCGACCAATTTTCTCGATATCAACCTTGACCTCTTTCGGTATCTCAAGATAGACATCATGCGAGAAACCAAGACTAAGTACAAGCCACTTTCCTTTTATCTCTGCTTTATAACCAGTTCCGACGATCATAAGTTTTTTTAGATATCCTTCAGAAACACCTTTAACCATATTAGCTATTAGTGATCTGTTCAGACCATGTAGACTTCTGATTTCTTTTTCATCACTCTTTCTTTCTACAATGATCTCATTATCTTTGATCTTTGCAGTAATGTTATCATTTAATATATGTTTCAGTTCACCCAAAGGTCCTGTAACTTTCACATTATGACCTTTGATATCAACTTTAACTTTATCAGGTATGATTATTGGTTCTTTACCTACTCTGGACATGTATCACCTCATTTACCAGATTTTGCAGATATATTCCCCACCAACATTAAATTTTCTGGCATCTCTATCAGTGAGAACACCTTTGTTGGTAGAGAGAATTGCAATACCAATATGATTTAACACAACCGGAATATTTTTAGTATTCACATAGATGCGTTTTCCAGGTTTACTTATCTTTTCCAATCCTCTTATTACGGATTCTTCATTTACATAGCGGAGATATATTTTAATTTTTTCAAATTTTTTATTCTCTTCGTCAGAAGGTTCTATAATTGAATATTTTGTAATGTAGTTCTCCTCATGGAGAATGCGAGCAATATCTTTCTTAAGATTGGAGGAATCAATAACTACATATTTTTTCTTTGCTTGCAAGCCATTACGGATAATGGTAAGCATCTGAGCGATAGGATCAAAATTTGCCATGTATTCCTCCGACTACCAGCTCGCTTTTTTTACACCGGGTATTTTACCCTCGAGTGCAAGTTTACGAAAACATAATCTACAAATACCAAAATCTCTCAGATATGCACGGGGTCTACCACAGATTTCACATCTGTTATACTCGCGGACTTTGAACTTCTTCTTTTTTTTCGCTTTAACTACTAATGCTTTACGTGCCATATATTTCCTTTAGATTTTATTTCTGAGCAAAGGGCATCCCGAGTGCTCTCATCAGTGAGCGACCTTCTTCATCAGTCTTAGCACTGGTGACAAATGTAATGTTCAATCCACGGACTTTATCAACTTTGTCATAATCAATTTCGGGAAAGACGATCTGTTCCTTGATACCCAATGTATAGTTACCGCGTCCATCAAAACCATGAGGTGAGATACCGTTGAAGTCACGAATTCGGGGTAGAACAATACTGACGAGACGATCAACAAATTCATACATTTTTTTTCCACGCAGGGTGGTCATGGTTCCGATTGGAACACCTTTACGTAATTTAAAATTTGATATAGACTTTTTTGCTTTTGTAATAACTGCATGCTGCCCGGTGATTGCTTCAATTTGTTTACGCGCATTATCAAGAGAAGCTCTCTCTTGTGTTGCTTCACCGACTCCAATATTCACCGTGACTTTTTTCAGCTTGGGAACTTCCATTACATTGGCATATTCATGCTTTTTGGTTAATTCCGGGATAATTTCTTTTCTGTATTTTTCTAATAATCTACTCATTGTTCCTCGTTAGATCATATCACCGCATTTAGCGCAGTAGCGTACTCTACTTTTATCTTCTAATATCTTGATTCTTGGCTTAGAAGGTTTACCACATTTTGGGCATATAAGTTGAACATTCGATACATTTATCGGTGCTTCCATCTCAACCACTCCACCAGAAGGATTCTGCTGGGTTGGGCGTTGATGTTTCTTAACAAAATTGACCTTTTCAACGATAACTTTGCCCAGCTTTGGAAATGATTTGAGTACATTTCCTTCGACACCTTTATATTCGCCACTAATGACTCTTACTTTATCACCTTTTTTAATTCTCATATCATTGACTCCTACACAACTTCAGGGGCTAGAGAGAGGATTTTCATAAACTTCTTTTCTCGCAGTTCACGAGCAACTGGACCAAAAATACGCGTTCCTTTTGGCTCCATGACTTCATTTATCAAAACAACTGCATTATCACCAAAACGTATATATGATCCATCGGGTCGTCTGACGGCTTTTTTAGTTCGAACGATTACTCCTCTGTGCAAGCTCCCTTTTTTTACATCACTGTGAGGAATTGCAGACTTGACAGAGATCACAATGACATCACCAAGGCTTGCGTAACGACGACGGGAACCACCTAAGACTTTGATACATTTCGCTATTTTTGCACCGGAATTATCCGCAACCTTTAGAACTGACTCCTGCTGTATCATTTGAACTCCCTAAAATCCTACTTGCTTTTTTCTATTATATCGATGAGCTTCCAGCGCTTTGTCTTGCTGACAGGAATAAATTCTTCGATTCTCACTTTATCACCAATATGAGCTTGATTATTCTCATCGTGTGCTTTGAACTTTTTATGTTTTCTTATATATTTTCCATAAAGAGGATGTTTGAATTTTCTTTCAACGCGAACGACAATGGTTTTATCCATTTTATCACTGACAACGACACCAATTCTGCTTGGTTTCTGCCGAACTGAGATTTTATTCTTTTTCATTGAGACCTACTATTCCTCATTTTGCATTGACTTTTTTTCACGAATAATTGTTTTTACTCGCGCAATATCTCTGCGAACTTCGTGCAATTTCCACGGATTTTCCAAACGGTTCATGGTTTTCTGATAGCGAAGATTAAAATACTCTTCTTTGAGGTCCTGCTCTTTCATCTGAAGTTCTGCAATATTCATTTCTCTAATCTCATCTGGCTTTAACATATTAACCCCTCACTTCTTCACGAACAACAAATTTCGTTTTCACTGGAAGTTTATGTCCACCGAGTTCGAGGGCACGCCTTGCCACTTCTTCATTAACACCTTCGAGTTCGAAAAGAACTCTTCCAGCTTTAACAACTGCGACCCAATACTCTGGTGCACCTTTACCTTTACCCATGCGAGTTTCAGCAGGTTTGAGTGTAATGGGTTTATCTGGAAATATTCTTATCCAAACTTTTCCTACTCTTTTTATGAAGTGCGTGATGGCAATACGAGCAGCTTCGATCTGTCTGGCGGTAATCCAACCATTATCAAGAGAAATGAGACCATATTGGCCAAAATCTATGTTGGAACCAGCATAGGCTTTTCCGCGTCTTTTTCCACGTTGCTGTTTACGATGTTTAACTTTCTTTGGCTGTAACATAAGTCAATTTCCTAAAATTTTATCTTTGTTGATGTTCCTTCTGCATGAGTTCACCTCTACAAATCCATACCTTGATACCAATAATTCCATAACGAGTATGGGCTTCTGAAATAGCATAATCAATATCTGCACGTAGAGTATGGAGAGGAGTTCTGCCAGATTTATATTCTTCACTACGTGCGATTTCTGCTCCATGCAGACGTCCGCTTGTTTTGATTTTAATGCCTTCTGCACCTGCTGCCATTGTACGCTCAATAGCTCGCTTCATTGCTCTACGGTACGAGATGCGATTTTCGATCTGACGAGCTATATCCATGCCCACAAGACGAGCATCGAGTTCTGGCTTCTTTACTTCCTGCACATCAATTGCTAGTTTTGCATAGTCATTCTGCGCATTCATCTCAAGGAGAGTGATCAATTCCTGCTTGATCTTCTCGATCTCAGCACCTTTTCGCCCTATCACGATACCGGGACGGGCTGTATGAATGATCACGGTTATTTTATCACTTTTTCTATTTATTTCGATCTTGGAGATCATTGCATCAGACAATCTCTTTTCAAGATAATCCTTAATTTTTAGATCTTCATAAAAGGTCTTTACATATTCTTTTCGAGTATTAGCAAACCACACAGATTCCCAATCTTTGTTAAAACCAATGCGAAAACCAATAGGATTAGTTTTTTGACCCAAATTAGCCTCCTAATTTTCCATTTTATCGCTAATGGATAAATAAATATGATGGGTTCTTTTAAATATCATATCTGCTCTACCCATTGCACGGGGACGCCATCGTTTCATGACAATACCTTCGTCCACAGCTATTTTATTAATATATAATTTATTGATTTCAATTTTTCCAGATTTATTTGCAGCGTTTGCAATTGCTGCATCGAGAAGTTTAAGAATATTACGTGCAGCGCGCTTCTTTGAAAAGTTCAATATATCTCTGGCTTCATCAACTCGCTTATTACGAATCAGATCAGCTACGAGACGAACTTTTCTCGCTGAACCTCTTTGATTTTTAACTCTCGCAATAGCTTCCATAATTAACCACGTTTCCTTGCAAGTTTTTCTTTTTTATCTTTATGACCGCGGAATGTTCTCGTTGGTGAAAATTCACCTAGTTTATGTCCAACCATAGCTTCGGTTACGAATACAGGAACGAACTTTTTCCCGTTATGTACCGCAAATGTGTGACCAACGAACTCTGGCATGACGGTGGAACGTCGAGACCAGGTCTTGATAACCTGTTTCTTGTTCTGCTTATCGAGCTTTTCAACTTTCTTCATCAAGTGTTCATCATAAAATGGTCCTTTTTTTAGTGACCTTGCCATTAAAAATCCTCCGCTTATTTCCGTTTCTTCTTGATTATGTATCTATCAGAATACTTTGTATTTTTTCTGGTCTTAAATCCCTTGGCTGGTTTACCCCATGGTGAAACAGGGTGTCGTCCACCTGAGGATTTACCTTCACCACCACCCATTGGATGATCAACAGGATTCATCGCAACACCACGTGTATGAGGACGACGACCAAGCCATCGTTTTCTACCAGCTTTTCCATAGGAGATACTTCCATGGTCGATATTACTTACCTGACCGATCGTTGCATAGCAATCTGGTCTGAGTAGCTGTATTGATCCAGATGGCATTTTTACATGAATGCGTTTCTCTTCTTTAGCAACAATCTCAGCATTCACACCAGCGCTTCTGGCAATCTGAGCGCCGCGACCGGGCTTGAACTCAACGTTGTGAATCATCGTGCCAATAGGTATTCTCCTTAGAGGAAGTGAGTTACCTGCTTTGATCTCAACGTTTTCTCCAGAAAGGACAACATCATTAACCTTGAGTTTATCTGGTGCTATGATATAACGTTTTTCACCATCAACATAATAAAGCAATGCAATTCGTGCTGAACGGTTTGGATCGTATTCAATCGCATGAACTCTTGCTTCAATACCTTTTTTGTCATGTCGTTTAAAATCTATAATTCTATAAAAACGTTTATGCCCACCACCACGATGTCTGATGGTAATTCTACCCTGATTATTTCTTCCAGCTGTTCTTCTTACTGGAGTAATCAAGGATTTCTCAGGTTTCTCTTTTGTAATTTCTTCAAAAGTAGAACCCGTATAATACCTTCTGGCAGGCGTTATCGGCTTATATTTCTTTAATGCCATGAACTACATCTCCATTTTTGGGAATAGGTGTTAAAAACCTCATAGTTAATATTTTATGTCAATTAAAATAAGATAAGGTACGCATTTTTTACTGCATCACCTCAAATTCGCTAATAGACTCACCTTCAGCGAGATAGACGATGGCTTTTTTCCAGTCAGATCGTCTCCCTTGATAACGTCCAAGATTCTTCGGTTTACCCTTGTTGACGATCGTGTTGACTTTCTTCACATGAACGTTAAAAATCTCCTGAATAGCATTCTTGATTTCTATCTTGTTTGCATCCATTCTCACCTTGAATAGATAGCCACCTGCTTGTTCCTGAATCTTTGTACCCTTTTCGGTGATCATAGGAGTAATAATTAGACTTCTCGGATCCTTGTTCATTTGAACACCTCTATCATTTTCTCCAGCGCTTTCTCGGTAATTAACAAATCGCTTGAATGCAGTACTTCAAAAGCATTGAGATCTTCAGCACGAATACTTGAAACATTCTTGATATTACTGATCGATCTCACAAGATTTTGATCATTGTCAGTCATAATAAATAAACAACGTTCATAAGGCATGTTGGTCGCACCAAGAATTGTCTGAAATTGTTTAGTGTTGGGTTCACTCATTTCGATATCTTCGATCACAGCAACATGTTCTTTTTTACTGCTCAGCGCTGATTTCAAAGCGATTCTTTTCTTCTTTTTCGGAATTGCTTTATACCAATCTTTTGGACGTGGTCCGAATGCAACTCCACCACCGACCCTAATTGGGCTTTTTACGCTTCCTGCACGCGCTCTACCAGTACCTTTCTGTCGATAGAGTTTTCTTGTGGAACCATGAATATCGGAACGTCCTTTTACAGAAGCAGTTCCCTGTCTTTGATTTCTGAGATACAGAGTCACGACCTCATGTAGGACAGCTTTATTGACCTCTGCGTCGAAAAGATGTTGTGGCAAAGTAACTTTTCCAATTTCTTCACCTTTTTTTGAATACTTTATTGCTTCCATATCAAAACCTTTATTTTGTTTTTTGAATCAACACAATGCTGTTTCTATGCCCCGGAATTGCTCCTTTGACCATAATGATATTTCTATCTTCATCGATCTTATAGATCACAAGATTTCGAACAGTAACTTTATCATAACCATATTGACCTGGCATTTTTTTTCCTCGATGTATCCTTGATGGTGTAGCGCACATACCCACAGAACCGGTTCCGCGGAAAATCTCATGCGTACCATGCGTCATATTCTTGCCATGGAAATTATGACGCTTCATGACACCAGCAAATCCCTTACCTTTGGAAATACCAGTTACATGTACCTTTGCTCCGGGATTGAAGATATTCACCTTGATTTCTGAACCTTGCGGGTATTCCTTCATCAAATCTTCATCAATCCTGAATTCACGCAGTACTTTATAGGCAGCAATATTTCGCTTTGCAAAATGTCCCCGTTCTGGTTTATTCAGTTTTGTTTCAGATACTTCATCAAAACCCAGCTGAAGAGCAGAATAATTATCTTTTTCCATGGTTTTCTGCTGCACAACCTTGCATGGACCTGCTTCGATAACTGTAACCGGAACTGAATCACCATTTTCAGTGAATAATCTTGTCATTCCAATCTTTTTACCAATTATACCTAACATACTTACTCCTAAAAATCTATATTAACTTCGAGTTATGTTTTGATTTCAATATGAACACCGGCTGGAATGTTCAAATTTTTAATTGCGTCCGTTGTTTTTGGAGTTGGATTTTCTATGTCAATAATTCTCTTATAAATTCTCATTTCGAACTGTTCACGGGATTTTTTATCCACATGAGGAGAGCGAAGCACAGTATACAATCTTCGTCTGGTTGGAAGCGGGATGGGTCCAATAATCTTGGCTCCAGTTCCCTTGGTGTTCCTGATGATCTCCACAACCGACTTATCAAGGAGAAAATGATCATACGCTTTAAGTTTGATTCTAATCTTATTCATGTTTCCTCTATTCTAAATAACCACGCATTTTTTTTATAATTTGATTCGAAATATTTTCAGGTACTATTTCATATTCTTTGAATTCCATTGAATATGATGCTCGTCCCTGCGATGCAGAGCGTAAGGCAGTAGTATACCCGAAGGTTTCACTGAGGGGTACAAGCCCGTTTAAAATTTTTATCTTATTCTTATCGTGAACTTCCAAAATTTTACCGCGCCTACTGTTTAGATCATTGATAACATTACCCATATACTCTTCAGGGGTAGTAATATTGATCTTCATGATCGGTTCGAGCAAAGCTGCATTTGAATTTTGAAGTGCCTGCTTAAAGGCAATAGATCCAGCAATTTTGAAGGCAAGTTCTGAAGAATCAACCAGTGAAAATGAACCACCGGTAATAGTAACCTTCACATTTTCTACACGATTTCCTGTCAAGAAACCACTGAGTGCGGATTCATAAATTCCAGCTTTGAGAGCTTCTATGAATTCTTTTGGAATCTCGTCTTCAGTAGCTTGATTCTCAATAAGGATCTTGTTCGAGGATCCACCAAAATTATCAGAGTAGGGTTCAATATGAAGTTTTACCTCTGCATATTGACCATGTCCTCCGACGCTACGCTCTACTTTAGCTTCACCATCAGCTTCATCAAGTATAGTTTCTTTATAATTGACTCTTGGCTTACCAACATTCACATCTATTTTAAACTCTCTTTTCAATCGATCAACAAGTATATCGAGATGAAGCTCTCCCATACCGGAAATAAGGGTTTGTCCAGTATCTTTATCTTCAGTGATAATATATGTGGGATCTTCTTCTAGTAATCTTGGAAGGGTGTTTTGCAAATTGTCCTGATCTGCTTTTGTTTTGGGTTCGATGGCAACCGACATGACAGGATCAGCAAACTGAATTCTTTCAAGCAGCATAGGGGCATCAACTGCTGTGATGCTATCTCCAGAAGCGGTTTCAGACAGACCGGCAACTGCAGATATCTCCCCAGCATAAAGAGTAGAAACGTTTACTGATTTATTTGCATGCATATGCATGATGCGGGTAATTCGCTCTTTCTTGCCAGTATTGACATTCAGCACATGATCACCTTTGTGTATCTTACCTGAGTATGCCCGTAGATAGGTTAGTTTGCCAACATATGGATTCACCTGAATTTTGAAAGCCAGTGAAGCAAAAGGAAGTGATTCATCAACATGAATCTTTTTCTTATTACCTGTAACAGGATCTATACCTTCAATTGCTGGAACATCCGTAGGCGAGGGCAGATAATCGACTATAGCGTTGAGTAATGGCTGAATACCTTTATTTCTGAGGGCTGCACCACACATTATGGGGATGAATTCACAAGAAAGTGTGGCTTTTCTCAATGCAACCTTGAGATCATCAGCAGTTATCTCATCTTCTTCAATATATTTCTTGAGAAGCGCTTCATCGAATTCAGCTAATTTTTCTGCCAATTTATTTCGAGTTTCAATTACTTTTCTTTGAAGGTCATGGGAGATTCTCTCATCTTTGTCATACTTGATTGTAGAGAATTCAAGACCCAACTCATCGACATCATATATGTATGCGTCAAGAGTGAGAAGATCTATAACCCCGATAAATTCATCTTTATAATCAATGGGAAGCTGTATTGGATATGCATTGGGATGAAGTTTAGAGTTAATTGTTTCCACGACATACTCGAAATCACATCCGATCCTGTCTAATTTGTTGATAAAAGCGATCCTTGGAATATGATATTTATCTGCTTGATGCCATACAGTTTCAGATTGGGGTTCTACACCTCCGACTCCACAGAAAATCACGACAGCGCTGTCCAATACACGTAATGATCGTTCAACTTCAACAGTGAAATCAACATGTCCAGGAGTATCAATAATATTTATCCTCTTATCTTTCCAGAAACAAGTTGTCGCAGCGGAAGTAATGGTTATACCACGTTCTTTTTCCTGAACCATCCAATCCATTGTTGCGGTTCCTTCGTGAACTTCTCCCATCTGATGTACTATTCCTGTATAAAAAAGTATTCGCTCAGTGACAGTCGTTTTCCCTGCATCGATGTGAGCAATAAAACCGATATTGCGAATATTTTCAAGAGAATAGTGTTTTTGTATCATAATTAGATTCTAAAGTGTGCAAAAGCTTTGTTTGCTTCCGCCATTCTAAATACTTCTTCACGCTTCTTAATGGAGGCACCTTCATTATTATAAGCTGCTATGATCTCGCCTGCTAGTTTTTCATCAATTGTCTTCTCATGACGCTTACGTGCAAAATTCACGATCCATCTAAAAGCAAGTGCTTGTTGTCGTTCTTTGCTGACTTCCATAGGAACCTGATAGTTTGCACCACCGATTCTACGAGTTTTTACTTCTACGCGAGGTTTGACATTCTCAAGTGCTTGCTTAAAGACCTTGACCGGGTCCTCATTAGTTTTCTCTTGAATGATCTCCAGAGCGTGATAGAATTTGTGTTCAGCCAGACTTTTCTTACCGCGCATCATCATCTGGTTAATGAACTTAGCTATGATGATATCGCCATATTTTGGATCTGGAAGAATCTCTCTTTTCTGTGCTCTTTTTCTTCTAGACATCTTTTATCCTAACTTCTTGGTTTTCTTGGTTCCATATTTGGAACGGCTCTTTTTCCTTCCATCAACACCACTTGCATCCAGTGTTCCTCTTATTACATGATAACGGACACCAGGTAAGTCTTTTACACGACCCCCACGGATCAAAACGATGGAGTGTTCCTGCAGATTATGCCCTTCGCCAGGAATATAACTTGTAACTTCTATTCCATTTGAAAGACGGACACGTGCAACTTTTCGCAGTGCTGAGTTAGGTTTTTTGGGTGTGGTCGTATACACTCTGGTGCACACACCACGTTTTTGAGGACATCCCTGCAAAGCTTTGTTCTTCTTTGCTTTCTTCTGTCGCTGCCTACCCTTTCTAATAAGTTGCGATATTGTGGGCACTTACGCCTCCTGTTCTTGAATATTATTTTTTAAATTTTCATTCATTATATCAAAATCTGTTTCGGGCAAGAGTTTATCTACAGTTTTCTTTAAACTCAATTCTTCATCTAAGGTTTTCTTAACCATCTTACGATAATATTTACTTCCTGTACCTGCTGGTATGCGATGACCGATAATTACACTTTCTTTCAGTCCTTCGAGTGTATCGACCTTACCGTAGACAGTTGCTTCGGTCAGTACCTTAGTAGTATTTTGGAATGAGGCGGCAGAGATAAAACTATCTGTAATAAGTGCTGATTTTGTGATTCCCATGAGTAGTTGCTCGAATGTTGCAACCTTACCACCTTCCTGTTCTACTTCAATATTTATTTTTTTGACTAACAATTTATCAACGATCTCTCCTTCGAGGAAAATCGTATCTCCGGGATCAAGGATCTTTACTTTCTGCATCATCTGACGAACGATCACACGGATATGTTTATCGTTGATATCAACGCCCTGCTTTCTATAAATCTCCAGAATTTCATTCGTTATAAATTCCTGAGTTGCGACAACACCCTTTGCAGTGAGAATATCATGAGGATCTAGAGGTCCATCTGATAATGGATCACCATTCTCAACCACATCATTTTCATGCACAATAATCCTGCGTCCATAGGGTATGATATAATCTTTATCTATTCCAGTTGATTCTGAGGAGATAGTAACTTTTCTACCAAGACGTGTGAGTTTACCGATCTTTACTATACCATCAATTTCTGTAATAACTGCTTTATTGGATGGTGAACGAGCTTCGAACAATTCAACCACACGAGGAAGACCACCGGTAATATCCCGCTGCTTGATAGTAACACGAGAAGTTTTCCCGAGTATCTCTCCAGGGAATACACGTGCTCCTTCTTCTACTTCAAGATTCAATCCGACAGGTAGCGGAACTCTCACTTTTTTCTTTTTATCAGTTTCTATGATCAACTGTGCTTGTTTTCCAGCTTCACGCGCTTCAAGGATAGTTATCTCAGTACGTCCGGTGAGTTCATTGAATTCGGTCTTAAAGGTCTCATCAGCGATAAAGTCATCATAATGCACGATACCTTCTTCGGTGGAGATCAAAGGAGTATTGTAGTTATCCCAGCTGAAAAGCAAAGTATCTTTTACTACTCGCTGATCTTCGCTTACAAAGATGGTTGCACCATATTCGACATCGTAATGACTGAGTTCTTCCATGGTTTCAGGATCAACAATAAGTATTTTACCCTGATAACTTGAAGCAATCTTCTGCTCGTCACGGTTTATAACATAATCGAGTTTTTCAAATTTTACTACACCATCTTTATCTGCGTTAACTTCTGCTTTTTCCACCATAGTGCTTGCAGCACCGCCAATATGGAAAGTTCGCAGTGTGAGCTGCGTACCAGGTTCCCCGATACTTTGAGCAGCGATAACTCCAACCGGTTCGCCAATTGTGACAGGTTTACCAGTCGAAAGATTTCTTCCATAGCATTTGCTGCAGATTCCTTTATCAGCTTCACATGTCAGCACTGAACGAATGCGGACGTTTCTCACACCATGTTTTTGTATTAGATTTGCCTTTTCATCCGAGATCGTTTCTCCAGCTTCCACAATAATCTCACCACTCACCGGATCAATCACCTCTTCAACAGCTGTTCGTCCCTTAATTCTATCACTGAGTGGTTCGATTATCTTATTTCCTTCTTTGAGAGCCGTCATTTCAACACCCTGCATAGTGCCACAGTCCTCAGTTGATATCACAACGGTCTGGGCAACATCCACAAGACGTCGAGTAAGATATCCAGCATCAGCTGTTTTTAATGCTGTATCCGCTAATCCTTTACGGGCACCGTGGGTTGATATGAAGTATTCGAGAATCGATAGACCTTCCTTGAAGTTCGATTTGATATGATTCTCAATGATCTCACCCATTTCCCCTGTGAGTTTTCTTGATGGTTTTTCCATCAAACCACGCATAGCACCAAGCTGTTTTATCTGATCTCGTCCACCTCTTGCACCAGATACAGCCATGATCCATATCGGATTGAAGCCATGCCGATCAAGCTTGAGCTCTTCCATCATTTTGTCAGTTATCTCTTCAGTTGCTATTTTCCATTGGTCGATCAGACGATCATAACGTTCACTTTCAGTAATAATTCCGGTTTCATATTCTTCCTGTACTTCCTCGACTTCTTCTTCTGCATTACTAAGAATGTTCACTTTCTCCTTCGGCACTATCACATCGACCATGCCAAAGGTAGTTCCTGATTTGGAAGCATATTTAAAGCCAAGATTCTTCAAATCATCTAGATAATACGCAGTGCGCTCAGCACCATGTTTTGCATATACTTCATAGGTAAGTTGGTTAATCTTACCTTTATCGAAACTATAATTTTTATAATTAATATCTTCAGGAATAATCTGGTTAAAGATGACACGTCCAACAGTCGTTAAAATTCTCTTCTTTGCTTTAGAACATCGAAGCTCTATCCAAGAGTGAATGTGAAGTCCTGTATCTTCTCCCTGATCCAGATATTTCTGATAGACGGTTGTTCCCTTCAATTCATAAGCCAGAAGTACTTCTTCGGGTGAATTGAATTTAGGAATCCCTTTAAGGTCTTCTGGTTCTTCTGTCGGAGCAGTTGTGAGAAAATATACTCCAAGTACGATATCTTGACTTGCCATTAAAACGGGTTTTCCATTAGCGGGAGAGAGGATATTATTAACAGGAGTCATCAAAACACGAGCTTCCATCTGAGCTTCACCAGAAAGAGGAATATGAACAGCCATCTGGTCACCATCAAAGTCTGCATTGAATGGGAAGCAAAGAAGGGGATGAAGTTGTATTGCCTTCTCTTCTATTAAAACCGGCAAAAACGCCTGCATGGAGAGTCTATGTAATGTTGGGGCTCTGTTCAATAATACTGGATAATCCTTAATCACTTCTTCAAGAATCTTCCAGACCTCAGGCTTTTTTTCTTCCATGAGACGCTTAGCCTGTTTTGAATTGCTTACTCCCTCAATCTTTTCGATTTTCTCAATAATAAAAGGTTTAAAGAGTTCAAGCGCCATCTTTTTGGGAAGACCACATTGGTTTAGCTTTAGCTCAGGACCAATCACGATAACAGAACGACCAGAATAATCAACTCGTTTTCCAAGAAGATTCTGTCGGAATCTACCCTTTTTACCTTTGAGTTGATCACTTAATGATTTTAGAGGACGATTTCCTCTACCTTTCACTGGACGCGATTTCCTGCTGTTATCAAGAAGTGCATCCACTGCTTCTTGGAGAATTCTTTTCTCATTTCTAAGAATAACTTCAGGAGCATGACCTTCTATCAAAGCTTTTAGTCGATTATTTCGGGTAATTACCCTTCGATAAAGATCATTGAAATCAGCAGTTGCAAAACTGCCACCCTCAAGATATACAAGTGGTCGCAGGTCAGGAGGCATCACTGGAATGGTTTCAAGGATCATCCATTCTGGCTGATTTCCTGAGTTTAGAAAAGCATCCACTATTTTGAGTTTCTTAATTAGTTTAGCTTTTGCCTGTTTCGTTTCAAATTTTATCGCCGTACGAAGTTTATCAGCTTCATCATTCAAATCAAGTTGAGAAAGGAGATATCGAATGGGTTCAGCACCCATATCTGCTTCAAAGCCAGTTGGATATTTCTCAATGGCTTCCATGTATGATTCTTCATCTATCACATCACCTACGTTATAATCAGAAGCTCCGGGATTAAGAACTATATATGATTCATAATACAAAACTCTATCAAGTTCCTTAGATTTGAGATCAAGAAGAAGTTGTATCGAACTTGGTATCTGTTTCACAAACCATATATGAGCCACAGGAACAGCAAGTTCTATATGTCCCATACGCTGTCTGCGAACTTTAGATGATGTCACTTCAACACCGCAGCGATCACAGATTAATCCTTTGAATCGGTATTTTTTATATTTACCACAAGAACATTCATAATCTCTTTCTGGACCAAAGATACGTTCACAGAAGAGACCATCTTTTTCTGGTTTAAGGGTGCGGTAATTGATCGTTTCTGGTCTAGTGACTTCACCATATGACCAATCTCGAATCTTCTCAGGTGAGGCAATCTTTATGCTTACGTAATCATAGTCTTTTACGACTTTATCTCTTTTTAATTCTCTAATCATGTATGACCCTCATTTTGTCGGGTGTTACTTATTATTTGTAGATGAGCTTTCTGTTTTTTCAGAAAGCAAATCGAAGTCCAGACACAAGCTCTTCAGCTCGCTTGCTAATACATTAAAGGATTCAGGAATTCCTGGTTCTGGTAACTCCTTACCTTTGGTAATTGCTTCATAGGTCTGGTTTCGACCATCCACATCATCAGATTTGACTGTGAGCATTTCCTGCAATAGTCGTGAAGCACCATACGCTTCTAATGCCCACACTTCCATTTCACCAAGACGCTGACCACCATGCTGAGCTTTACCGCCAAGGGGTTGCTGGGTAACGAGTGAATAAGGACCAGTGGAACGAGCATGCATTTTATCAACTACCAGATGATTGAGTTTCATCATATAGATTACTCCCACAGTGACTCTCTCATGCATCGCTTCACCAGTTTTACCATCATAGAGAACAACTTTACCATCCTCAGTAAGTTTGGCTTTTTTTAGTTGTTCTGTTATCTCTTTAATAGTTGCACCATCAAAAACTGGAGTTTCAACATCATAACCAAGAGCTCGTGCAGCCCAACCAAGGTGAGTTTCGAGGATTTGCCCAATATTCATTCTTGAGGGCACACCAAGAGGATTAAGAATAATATCAACTGGAGTACCGTCTTGTAAAAATGGCATATCTTCAATTGGAGCAATTTTGGCTATCACTCCTTTGTTACCATGGCGACCTGCCATCTTATCACCAACTTCGACCTGTCGCTTCTTCGCAATATAGATCTTAACCATCTTAAGCACACCAGAAGGAAGTTCATCACCATATTTGACTCGATCTTTCTGCTTCTTGAAATTATTATCATTCTCTTCAAGTGCATTCTTCACATCAATAATAACTTCCTCGTAGATCTGTTCATTCTTTTTATCATTCGTAACAAGTTTACTATCTAAATTCAATTTTCTGAATGATATTTTCTTTAGTTCTTCTTTCGAGATCTTGGTATTTGGAGGTATAAAAAATCTACCTGTTTTTTCTTCAGTAATTCTATATGCAGTTTCACCAAGTAGGAGATCGGATAATTTTGCTTTCAGATATTTATAAATCTTCTTATTTTCAGAATCGTACTTATTCTTTAGTTTCGTAAGTTTCTCTTCCTTCTCGGCGTCAGAAAGTTCATCACTTTCTGCTTTTGAAAAAACTTTCACATCGACAACAACACCTTCCATACCTGGTTTTGCTTTTAGTGATGTGTCGGAGAAATCTCCTGCTCGTTCGCCGAAAAGTGCACGCATAAGTTTCTCTTCGGGTGACAGATCTACATTTGATGACTTAGGTGTGATTTTACCAACGAGAATATCACCAGATTTGATATGGGATCCCACACGAACTACTCCATAACCATCCAGATTTCGCAGCGCAAATTTAGGGACATTTGGAATGTCATCAGTAAGTTCTTCATCTCCCTCACGAGTGCTTCTTACCAGTACTTCAAGCTCTTCAATATATATAGAGGTAAGTTCATCTTCTCTTGCTACCTTTTCACTAACAATTATCGCATCTTCATAATTATAACCATACCATGGCATAAATGCAACAATCATATTAGTCCCGAGTGCAAGTTCGGAATTTTTGATAGCAGGACCATCTGTAATGAGTTGACCTTTCTTAACTTTCTGCCCAGCAGTTACTTCAGGATGCTGATTAATACAGGTTTCCTGATTTGTGCGTTGAAATTTCTTCAAGGTAAAAGTTCTTTCCTCTTCAAGAGCTGAAATAGAATCTTTGTCCTCTTCTGATAAAATCCTTTTTAATACTATTTTATCAGATGTTGCCTTTTCAACTATTGCATCAAAGGGAGCTTTGATAGCTAGTTCAGAGTCTTTGGCAACGATTTTTTCAATACCGGTGGCGACAGTTGGAGGTTGTGGTTTGATCAGTGGGACAGCTTGTCGCTGCATATTTGATCCCATCAGTGCTCTATTCGCATCATCATGGTCCAAGAAAGGTATAAGACCAGCAGAAACACTGACGATCTGTTGACGTGAAGAGTCTATATAATCTACTTCTTCTTTTGGTACAAGTACAAAATCACCACCCGTAAGACACATCACCCTATCTTTCATAATGTTCCCTTTTTTGTCGACCTCTATACCTGCCTGAGCAATCTTCATATTCTCTTCTTGGGTTGGATCAAGATAATCTACCTTACCCGTTACTGTACCATTTTCTACTTTGATATATGGAGTCTCCAAAAAGCCAAATTGATTCACTCGAGCATATAAAGCTGGTGATGTAAGCAAGCCGATATTTGGTCCTTCAGGAGTTTCGATCGGACATATTCTTCCATAGTGTGAATAGTGCACATCACGAACTTCGAAACCTGCCCTTTCTCTAGTCAAACCGCCAGGTCCTAGCGCACTCAATCGTCGCATGTGCGTGATAGCTGCAAGTGGATTGGTTTGCTCCATGAACTGCGAAAGTTCGCCTGTAAGGAAAAATGAATTAACCACTGCCATTAAAGCATTGGTATTCACCAAACCAAGTATCGAAGCATCATCGCTTGAACTAAGTGTCATCCTTTCTCGTGCAATTCTGGCAACACGTGAAAGACCGATTGAAAATTGGTTGGCGACAAGTTCACCAACACCACTTACACGACGATTGCTTAGATGGTCAATATCATCTGTGGTGCTCAAACCCTTAATTAAACTTACAATCTCTTTGATGATCGCAATGAAATCATCAATTGTCAGGATCTGGGTTTCAATTGGAATATCGAGGTGGAGTCGTTTATTTATTTTGTAACGACCAACTTCTCCAAGACTATATCTTTTTGGATTAAAGAATATCCTGTTAATAAGTTCTCTCGCTGTATCAATTGGAGGTTCTTCACCAGGACGGATAATATTATAAATGAATTTCAACGCTTCTTCCTCAGATGATGTAGGATCTTTGGAAAGTGTACTTTCTATTATCTTTTTCTCATCTTCCTGCTCAAGGGGTATGACCTGTACTTTCTTAACTTTTGCATTAAGTAGTTTATCTACAAGTCCTTCATTAAGAAGCGCTCCACCTTCAGCAATAATCTCACCACTTTTTTTGTCTATAATATCTGAGAAAAGAACTCTATCAAGAAATTCTTCTTTGCTCAAATCCAGTTCTTGCGGATGATAGAAATTTTCTCTGATCTTGTTGTTATCAGATAGCCCGAGACATCTAAGAATAGTCGTAACTGGCACTTTATGGCGTTTGTCTATGAGCACATAAACCACATCCTGTGCATCAGTAACGAACTGGAACCATGATCCTTGAACTGGGATCACTTTAGCGTTATAAAGTATCTTGCCACTCCCATGGGTTTCACTAGTGAAAGTTACACCAGGTGAACGATGAAGTTGGCTGATTATCACACGCTCTTCTCCATTAATAATAAAGGTTCCCCTGTCGGTGATCATAGGTATTTCACCGAGGAAAAGGTCCTTTTCCTTCACACTTTTTACTCGCTGCTGTTCTCCTTCGACTGTTTTCTCGAAGGTTGTCAGCCTGAATTTTACTTTCAAAGGAGAGCTATAGGTCAAGTTGCGTTCAATACATTCATCTGGAGTGTATTTCTCCTTTAGAATATTGTATTGAATAAATTCTAAAAGAAACTGTCCCTGAGTATCTTCGACAGGGAAATGATTATTGAATACTTCCTGCAAGCCGATATTTTTTCTTTTCTCCGGTAAAACATCCTTTTGGAGAAACTTTGAGTATGATCCCATCTGCATAGTAAGTAAATTTGGGACCTCTACCTCTGGTAGTTTAAACCCATGCAGACTCTCGGCCATCTTGGAAAAGTTTTTTCTTTCCTTCATGTGCTCCTTAATTAGCAAAAGACATCTTCACTCCGAAGAATGAAGAGTCTAATAATCTTTGGATTAAATGTGTAAGATCACACATTATACTTACTTGATCTCTACAGTGCCACCTTCAGCTTCAATCTTCTCTTTGATAGATTGTGCTTCTTCCTTTGAAACACCTTCTGCGACTGGCTTTGGAGCTTCATCAACTAAAGCTTTGGATTCTTTAAGACCTAATTTTGTGATCTGACGAACCACTTTGATGACCTGGATCTTCTTTGCACCAGCATCTTTGAGAATGACGTCAAATTCGGTTTTTTCTTCATCAGGTTTTGCAGCTTCAGCCGTAGCTGGACCCGCAACAGCCGCGACTGGTGCAGCAGCTGTTACACCAAATTCGTCTTCTAGTGCCTTCACTAGCTCGGCTAATTCCATAACATTGAGTTCTTTAATGAGCTCAATAATCTTATCTTTTTTGCTGCCTTCTGCCATTATATCCTCCTAAATAAGCATATATTTCATTATTTACATTTTAGCTTAATGTTATGTGCAGTTATTTTAATTACGCTTGCTTCTGGTTCTTTATCTCGTTTACGACAAGAACTAACTTCTGTAAAATGCTGTTCAAGGTATATACAAGTCCACTGATTGGTGAGTTGAGACCTCCAAGGACCTTTGCTAGAAGTTCCTGCTTGGATGGTAAGGAAATAATTTGTTTCAGTTGTTCCACATCCATTAACTGATCATCAATAATACCAACTTTAAATTTAAGGAGTTCTCTCTCTTCTGGAATATCCTTAACAAAATCAGCAATAATCTTTGATGGAGCTACTTCGTCAATTTTGGATACAGCAATTGCAGTAGGACCAAGAAGATGTTCGTCAAGTCCCTCCAACGATAGATCTTTTGCTGCAAGCTTGATCAGTGTGTTCTTAGCAACAAAATAATCTACATCATTTTCTCGGAATTTACTTCTAAGATCTGTATCTTCCTTAACTGATATACCTTTATAATCAATCAGCACAATTGATTTTGCTTGGTCTAAACGTTCTTTAATCTGCTGAACTGTCTCTATATTTCTAGGATTTACAGCTTTCTGTTCCATAAAAATTTTCCTATTTATTTCGCCTGAATGGCTTTGATATAATTAACTGAATCTATCTTAATACCGGGACTCATTGTTGAACAAAGTGTAATATTACGCACATATCTACCCTTTGCTGAAGCAGGTCTATCCCTCAAAATCGCTTTCATCACCGATTCACTATTCTCAGAGATCTTATCATTATCAAAAGAAATCTTTCCGATAGGAACATGAATGTTAGCGAATTTGTCGATTCTGTATTCAACCTTACCTGCTTTTGCTTCTTTCACGGCTTTTTCAATCTCATTAGTTATAGTACCAGCTTTTGGATTTGGCATGAGTCTTCTTGGTCCAAGAATTCGAGCGAGTTTACCGACCTTTCCCATCATATCCGGAGTTGCAATTGCTACATCAAAATCTGTCCAACCTCCCATGATCTTTTCTGCAAGATCATCCATTCCAACAAAGTCAGCACCAGCATTCTTTGCTTCTTCAGCTTTATCTCCTTCTGCAAATACCAGAACCTTGACCTGCTTGCCAGTTCCATGAGGAAGCACAACAGTACCACGTACCATTTGATTGGCTTTTTTTGGATCAACTCCCAGACGGACATGGAGTTCAACTGTTTCATCGAAGTTTCTATTAGCCATCTCTTTTAGAAGTGTAATAGATTCATTGATTTCATAAGCTTTTTCTTTATCAAATTTTTCTGTGGATTGAATATATTTTTTTCCTCGTTTCATTTAGATAACTCCTCAACCTATTGCTGCACTGTAACGCCCATGCTACGGGCAGTTCCAGCGATCATTTCCATTGCTGCTTCAAGATCTGCTGCATTGAGATCAGGCATCTTTATCTTAGCAATCTTAGCTACCTGTTCCTTGGTCAGCATACCGACTTTTTCATGATTTGGTACACCTGAACCCTTTGCTAATCCAGCTTCTTTCTTGATCAATACTGCAGCAGGAGGCGTTTTGGTTATAAAAGTGAAGGTACGATCTGTATAGATTGTGATCTCAGCCGGAATGATCATACCTGGTTGATCCTTTGTGATATCATTGAACTTCTTACAAAATTCACCTATATTGACTCCATGCTGACCCAAAGCAGGTCCAACTGGAGGTGCCGGAGTAGCCTGTCCAGCAGGTAATTGTAATTTGACTTTTGCTAAAATTTTCTTTGCCATAGTAACCCTTAATCGAGTTTTTCTACTTGATTGAAGCTAACTTCAACTGGAGTGATACGTCCAAAAACTGTTACGCTTACAACAAGTTTTTCTTTATCTTCAATAATTCTTTCGATTGCCCCTTCAAAATCATCAAAAGGACCATCAATTATTTTAATACGATCACCAACGAGAAATTTCATCTCATTTGAGATAGCATCTTTATCTTTTTTCGTTCCAAGAAGTCTATTCACTTCTTTTTTTGATAATGGTTTAGGCGTCTTATTTCCACCGAGAAATTTAGTGGTTGCTGGTAATCGAAGCACAAACTGATAGGTTTCGGGATTCATTTCCATTTCGATGAGGATATAGTTTGGGAAAATCTTCCTCTCAATGACTTTCTTTTTACCAGCTCGCATTACAAAGGTATTATGAACCGGAATAACAATATCACCGAAGTATTCTTTCAGATCACTATCCTCAAGATACTTTTCGAGAGCTTCTTTCACCTTTTTCTCTTTGCCCACATAGGTGTGTAGCACATACCACTTCTTTTCCATGATCCTATCTAAATAACACAAGGTTGACTATTTGGGTGAAGATGTTGTCAACAATCCAAATAAAGATTCCAAGAATTACAGAGAAAGCAATAACTACAGCTGTACCTTCTTTCAGGTCAGCTTTTGTTGGCCAGACAACGTATTTAAGTTCCTGGCGGACTTCTTTCAAAAATTTACCGATTTTTTTAAACATAAATTTTTTCCTTAAAATAAATGGCAGGGCTGGCAGGAATTGAACCCGCACTCTTCGGTTTTGGAGACCGCCGCTTTGCCAATTAAGCTACAGCCCTACACATTGACCTATTTTGTTTCTTTATGAAGTGTATGCTTTCTACAGGTTGGACAATATTTCTTAAACTCCAATTTATTGGGATGAGTCTGCTCATTCTTTGTAGTTACGTAATTACGCATCTTACATTCAGAGCAAGCAAGTTTAATATAAATTCTCATTATATTGTACTTATTCGATTATCTCTGTGACAACTCCGCCACCAACTGTGCGTCCACCTTCACGAATCGCAAAACGAAGACCTTTTTCCATTGCAATAGGGGTAAGAAGATCGATCGTCATAATGCCCCTATCACCAGG
>DRBZ01000050.1 GCA_011043895.1 Candidatus Cloacimonadota bacterium | reverse complement strand
GCAAAGTACTAGCATAACAATGATTCACAAAGTATGGGAGACCCTTCTCCGCCAGCCGGCGGATCAGGGTGACAAAAGTATTTTATGTTTAATTTTCAGATTTACTGGAAAGTAATTTTCCAACCAAAATATATCGTAAACCCTTTATCTATAGTAATCCACAGAAATCACCTCCAAATTTTTGGGGGTATGCCTGTTCTACATGTTAAGGAAAAAAACGAAGTTTTAACTAAGAACATTTGACAATTTGTTATTATGCGGAATTATTGCCAAAACGTTAGAGATGTTATCGGAAAATATGCAAACTATTACTTCTGGAACTGGACATAGACTCTTGTTGAACAAGAAGATTCATCCTTTGGTGAAAAAATTTGCAACGGTGGAAAAGTTCACAGATTTGTCTTTTAAAGATTATTCATTACTTCAAAATATTACTCATACGATAAATAATCCTGAAAACGAGTTTGGGATACAAATTGATCAAGCAAAATCCTCTGAGTTATTTGCAATGTTGGTTATTGGTAATGTTGCATCTGAGATCATTTCTTACCATAATAAAAAAAATGAGAAAAAAGGTCTGAATACTTTAGCCAAGAATATCAAAAATTTGATAAATCGTGAAGAACAAGCCAAGATTCTTAAAATATGTAATCAATTGTTTCCCGAATGCTGTACTCAGAAAATTGATGAAGATTTTTTAGATTTACTTATCACAAATTCGTTACTGAATAATAATCCGGCATTTAGTAAATACGTAGATTTTATTGATAATTCTCAACTAAAGAAATTAAAACAGTTTAATAAATTACAACGATTGATCAAGCAATTCTTTGGTGGGTCGTCCAAGCTGCAAGGAGATAAGGATTTAATTAATATTCTTGAAGAACCTGCCAGGCAATTTCCCGATTCTATTGAAAGCCAGTTGGAATTTATTCGCGAAAACTGGTCAGAATATATTGGTAACTCTCTATCACTAGTCTTAAAAGCTCTTGATCTGTTAAAGGAAGAGAAGAAGTGGGGATTACCAGGACCAGGTAAGAGCCATATATTTAGACCCGGTTCTGGTTATGATGAACCCGAAAGATTTTCGCCAGACCGAGATTGGATGCCCTCTCTCGTTCTCATCGCAAAGAATATATTTGTATGGCTCTATCAACTGAGTAAAAAACATAATAGAGAAATTCAGACTCTGGATGCAATTCCTGAACAGGAACTGAGAGATCTGTCACATCAGGGCTTTAGTGGATTATGGCTTATTGGTATTTGGGAGCGAAGTGTCGCATCAAAACGTATTAAACACCTCTGTGGTAATCAGGATGCAATTGCTTCTGCATATTCTCTCAAGCGTTATGCAATCGCAGAATCACTTGGTGGTGAGTATGCGATGAATAAACTTGCAGAAAAAGCCTGGAAATATGGTATACGTTTGGGTTGTGATATGGTGCCAAATCACATGGGTATCGATTCAGACTGGTTGTATGAGCATCCAGATTGGTTCATTCAAACAGAATATTGCCCGTTTCCATCTTATTCATTTACAGGAGAAAACCTATCTTCACATCCTGATGTAGAAATCTATATTGAGAATGGGTATTATACCAAAACCGATGCTGCAGTAGTATTCAAGTATATCGATCATCGTGATGGAAGAATCCGTTATGTGTATCATGGAAATGACGGTACTAGCTTTCCTTGGAATGATACAGCTCAGTTGAATTACCTTCTCCCAGAAGTAAGATACGCAGTGATAGAACAGATTATTAAAATTGCTGAAAGTTTTCCTATCATTCGATTCGATGCAGCAATGACCCTGTCTAAGAAACATTTTCAGCGATTATGGTATCCATATCCCGGAAGCGGGGGGGATATTCCAAGTAGAACAAATTTCAGTATGTCAAAAACTGAATTTGACACCTATATGCCTGTTGAATTCTGGAGAGAAGTGGTGGATTCTGTTGCAAAAAGGGCTTATGATACACTTCTTCTTGCAGAAGCATTCTGGCTTATGGAAGGATATTTTGTCAGAACGCTCGGGATGCATCGTGTGTACAACAGTGCCTTTATGAATATGATGAAAAACGAGGAAAACTCAGAATTCAGACAATCGATTAAAAATGTCCTCGAATTCGACCCTCAGATACTTAAACGTTTCGTTAATTTTATGAGTAATCCTGACGAAGAAACAGCAATTGCTCAATTTGGTTCAGATGATAAATATTTTGGAACCTGTACCGTCATGAGCACACTTCCTGGACTCCCAATGTTCGCGCATGGACAAATTCAAGGATTTCATGAGCGCTATGGAATGGAATTCTATAAACCTCATTGGGATGAGGTTGAGGATAGGGAACTTGTACGTAGGCACGAAAGGGAAATATTTCCTCTTTTAAGAAAAAGAGAGTTGTTCTGTGATGTTGAAAATTTCTTTCTTTTTGATTTTACTGCTGATAATGGAAATATTGATGAAAATGTGTTTGCTTATACGAATGAGAAAAATGGGCAGAAATCACTGGTCATTTTCAATAATAAATATACAAAAGCTAAAGGATGGATTAAATGGACGTATGTTATCCGCAAGAATGAGACAAGCGAGGGTGACTGGTTACAAAAAAGCTTTGCGGATGTAATGAAAATTCCTGATCGTCAGGATATATTTGTTTTGTTCAGGGATGAACAAAAAGATCTCGAATTTATCAGGAATGCTCACGAGATTACTGCATATGGACTTTATCATGAACTCGATGCGTTCAAATATGCTGTATACTCAGAATTTCGGTTCATTGAAGATGATGAAGAAAAAATATATGAAAAACTTGCAGAATATTTGCAGGGTGGTGGAACAAGAAACATTGAGAAAGAAAGGAAAAGAGTTATGCACAAGGAACTCTACGAAAGATTTGATGATCTGATATCAGAGGAAACTTTTGAATTTGTTTTCTCCTTACAGGATAATGATTCTAATCATAAGAGGATTATAGAAGAAGTGGGAAGGTTTCTTGAAGTTGTACCAGTTGAAAATGGGAAAGGATTGGACATCAATACCCTAAAAAAATTATATGCTGATGATCTGAGAACAACCATATCGATATTTAGAGAAAAATTTTCTCTTACACACGATCAATTCTATTCACTATTCATTTGGCTGGTAACCAGAAGAACTGGGCTTTTATACGATGCAAAACAGTATAGTAATTATAGCAGAAAATTTCTCGAAGAGTATGATCTGGATGAACGAATTGCTGATAAGTTGAATATCTTTACACAATCAGAATTTGGATATTTTGCAGTTCAACTCATTAAAATACTCATAGATTTGCAGGATTTATGGATTAAGATGAAAAATGCTGATTGCCACGAATTCATGTCCCAGCTGTTTGCTATGAATGATGTGTGTAAACTTCTCGAATGTAATGAATTTGAAGATATTCTCTGGTTTAATAAAGAAGCATTTGATGAATTTGTTGTAATGCTCGAGGTTACTCAAACCATATCACTGGCAACAACCCTCGATGATAAAATTAATGTTGATGAAATGGCTGCAAAGTTACAAGAGTGTTTTTTGAGTGTGAGAAAAGCATACGCTTTCTCGGAATTCAAGGTCGAACAGTTCCTCAGTGGTTTACGATAAGATTATAATGAAAAGATTATCACTATTCTTATTTTTTTTGGTCTACATTTGTTTTGTTTCATGCTCCTCAAAAGTTGAGTATTATAACATTTCATCAGTCGAAGAATTAGAATCAATTTTTGAAGAACCTCATGAGAATATTGTAGTAAATCTCAAGCCGGGGATATATGAACTTTCCCCCGAAGTATTTATCGATTCAACTTGCGCAAATTGCCAGGAACCTGACGAACAAATCATAGGCACAAGAGGATTAACAATTTCAGGTAAAAACATCATTATCTCTGGACCAAATGACCGATCAGCTATTATCAAAACGAATGCAGGATATGGTTTATACATAAAGAATCTGGATAACGGATTGATTGAAAATCTTACGATCACAAGTACGATTCGAGATACAGCCCAAATGGCAAGCAATGCGGCAATTGTGGTCTCAGAGAGTTCTGTCACCATTCAGCACACTACGATCAAGGAAAATCTTGGAGATTCACTCCTCATTTCTCAGCATATTTCTGGTGTGATGGGGATATGCGGGAGAGAAAATTCTGATATTAAAATTATTGAGAATGATATTTTATGTAATTCCTGGGATGGAATAGCACTGTTTCGTGAAGCAAAAGCTGAGATCATTGGCAATCGAATTGATGGCATTGATAAATCTGTAAAAAGAGCTCCTCAGGGTGGACGAGGTGTTGCTATTGGTATCACATGGAACGCAGAAGCGGTCATAAAAAGGAATTACATAGCGAGATATTGGAAGGGGATTGGGATCTTTGTCAATGGAAGCTGCATAATTGAAAACAATATTGTTGAAGATATGGTTACATGGGGAATTGCACTATGGGATGCCGATAAGGGTTCTCCATATGCAAGGATTGAAAACAACCTTCTGTATGACCTTGGCGCTTGTGGAATCTCAATAACGAAATCCGCTGAGGATACTGAATCCGGATGGCTCGTTGGTAATATAGTAGCTAAGTCTGGTCAAAATGAGCGATATGATTCTCCGGATTATTATTGCAAACAGATGTCACTTGCCATGGAAGCAGTGCCCGAGAATTTCATCATCAAAGATAATTTATTTTTTGATAACAGGCGAGCAAATGACGATTTGCAGGATTTTGATTTACCTGAAGAGATGTTCTTGAAAAAACTCAATCAACGGAAGGATATACTCTATCAAAATCCATATTTTGTTAGTTCAAAATTTTATGAAAGATTCTTTACATCTCAATGAGTTCACGATATCATAGGAGAAAAGCATTTTTTGAGAATAAAGCAGCAACCTGGGATGAAGGTAATAATTACGATCCTGTAAAAATTTCACAAATTCTTACTTTTACTGGAATGAAAAAGAATAATGTAGTACTTGATGTAGGTTGTGGTACAGGAGTTTTGATACCCCAAATACTTGATATCATTGGAGATCATGGCAAAGTAGTCGCACTTGACTATTCTCAAAACATGATCTCACAAGACCAAAATAAATTTCCAGCAAAAGAGCACCCAAATATCACCTTCTATCATGCAGATTTTCTTGAACTCCCTTATCATGACTATTTTAACATCATACTATTCTTTTCATGTTTTCCACATTTTGATGAAAAGCAGAAGGTTCTTTTATTTTCAAAAAAATTATTACATATAGATGGCAGGATAGTCATAGCACATGCTCAATCACGGGAAGAGATAAATCATATACATAGAAAAAAAGATAGGGCTGTTGCTCGGGATTATCTTCCTACAGTCGATGAAGTAAAACAGATGTGCGAAATGATATCACTTAAAGTCGAGAATGATATTGACAACTGTAAGCTATATGCTGTCTCAATATGTAATAATTAAAGATGTTATCCTATATTATTGACAAAATATCGAATCATAAAATTTTTGAATGAAAACATAAAATTTAAAAGGAGTATGCAATGAAAAAACTTAGAGTTTTACTGATATCCTCAATTTTATTTATCCCATTATTCTCATCTCAATTGTTCGGTTTGCAATTTGAACTTGATGAGTTCCGAAGATTACCAGCTGATTTTAAAGCTGAAATTGAACCGATGACTGATATGGATATGAATTATTGTGCGGTACTCAAAGTTGAGTTAGATAAACCTGTTGATCTTTCTATAAAAGAGAAGGTCTACAAGAAAGAGAAAATCGATGAAAATGAATATTATTTTTACGTATCATCCCGGGAAGACGAGATCACCTTTGCTGCACCACATTATGTACCCTTTGTAATGGATGTTGAGGATGAGTTAAAAATCGGCACAACCTATTATGTTAAGTTAAACACAATCAAAGATGTGAATGTAACCATTAATGTAAACCCAGCTGATGCAACAATCATGGTCAATGGTCTTAAATGGGATAAACCTAAGGGTCGTCTCCTGCCGGGTGAATATGTTATCTTTCTTATGAATGATGGCTACGAAGAACTCATTGATACCGTATCGGTTATAGAGGATAACACCATTTTTAATTATACTATGATAGCTGAGAAAGTAGAAACTACTCCGGTAATTAAGACCGAGGACGTGCAGGTCCAGGATAAAGACAATCCTTTTCGAGTTGAATTCAATGGTTATGTAGTACAAGTGGTAAGTGCTGATTTTGCCCAGAATACTCTTGTCGTGGGAGTGCAGATCACTAATCTAAAAAATGAGCGCGAACTTACGATTATAAGAAACAAGGTGAAATTGTATGATACTGCAGGAAATGAATATGAACCTCAAACTATAGAATTTGCAAATAAAACAAAAAACTGGAATATTACTCATAATCTGGTTAAGGATGTAACAACAAAAGTATCCTTGATCTTTAAGAATATTAATTCACCAATCGAAGGTGTCACATTGTTAAAAATCGGCCTTTGGGATCAGATCAACAAGGATTTCGAAATTTCGTTTAAGAATATTGGTGTCACAACAAGGTAAATTTATTAGAGCAAATTATGAATAATTAAGAGGAAGCAATTGCTTCCTCTTTTTCACCTCAATGGATTTTCAAAAGTTTTTTTTAAGGAAATTTTTCAGTTTCAAAGAAAAGAGAGATTTTTTCTCTTTCAATTCGATCATTTCAGTAATTGGTATCGCAGTTGGAGTAATTGCACTCACTGTTTCATTAGCACTATTCAGTGGATACCAGGATGTTATGAAAGAAGTGATCATGGGGGTGAATTCACATATCTATATTCTTAAATTTGGTTCGGAAACACTATCTGTTGATGAATATGAACATATCAGTCAAGGACTGGACACACTTGAAACAATCGAAGCCTATGCTCCATTTATTTATACAGAAGGAATGGCGGTGTATGGGAAAAAGATCGCAGGAGTGATTATACGTGGAGTTGATTACCAAAAAGAGGTAGAAACTTCAAAGCTGGATCGGTTCATAAAAGAGGGCAAATTTGAACCAGATGAACAAAGTGCAGTAATTGGTGAGAATGTTGCAAAACGTCTCCAGGTATCAATAGGGGATACTATCAAACTTATCACTCCAATGAACTCTGACGTCACTCTTGCAGGTATGATTCCTTCTTCAGTAAAAGTTCAGGTGACCGGTATCTTTTCATCGGGCATGTATGAATTTGACAACACCTTGGTTTTTTTGCCAATTGATGTTACTCAAGAATTTCTCTCAATACCCGGAGAATATTCGGGCATTTCTGTTAAATTATTTAACGACTTTGCAGAAAAAGCCATTGAAATAGACACCCAGATCCAACAAGAGCTTTCCTATCCATATAATGTAAGTAACTGGATCGATCTCAATAAAAATCTCTTTGGGCTTCTTGAACTGGAGAAATGGGTTATTTTTATAATAATTGCCCTGATAGTACTCGTTGCTGGCTTTGGTTTGACAAGCGTATTAACTATGCATATTTATGACAAGCAAAAGGAAATCGGCATACTGAAAGCACTCGGCGCTACAGAAAAAATGTTAAGAAAAGTTTTTTTCCTACGCAACCTTATTATTGGTTTTACAGGAATCATACTTGGTTTGATAATCGGACAGATAATCTCTCTTGTTCTTACTCATACAGACATCATAAAAATTCAGAGTGATGTATATCTTATAGATCATCTCGTTGTGGTTAATGAACCGATTGATTATTTATTCATAGTTCTGGTTGCAGGTTTGATTATTCTTTTTTCATCTTATGTACCATTAAGAAAAATAGCAGAACTGGATGCAGTTAGCATAATCAGGATCTCAAAGAAATAGAAGGTTTATTGTGATAATACAGGCAGAAAAAATTATAAAAATTTACTTCGAAGGTATTGAGAAAAAGCAACTCACCGTTCTTGATAATCTTGATTTTTCTCTTGAAGAAGGTAAGATCGTTTCCATAATCGGGCTTTCTGGAAGTGGTAAAAGTACGTTATTACATATCCTCGGAACACTTGATCGACCGGATTCTGGAAAAGTCTTATTCAAAGGCAGAGACCTTAGCACTTACAGCGAACATGAGTTATCTCATTTTCGAAACAAAAACATCGGTTTTGTGTTTCAGTTCCATCATCTACTCCCAGAACTCACCTCTCTTGAAAATGTAGCGATGCCACACCTTATTGGCAATAATTCATATAAAGAGAGTCTGGAAGCTGCAGAATCATTATTAGAATCACTTAATCTTACAGATCGAAAGTATCATTATCCTCACCAATTGAGTGGTGGTGAGCAGCAACGAGTGGCAGTAGCCAGAGCATTGATCAATAATCCCGAAGTGGTCCTTGCAGATGAACCGACTGGAAATCTGGATACGAAACATAGTCAGGAGTTGATCGAACTTCTCTGGAGTCTGAATAAGCGATTCCATACGACACTTCTACTGGTGACTCATAATATAGAGATAGCTAAGAAAGCGGATGAGGTTTATAATCTTAGAGATGGAACTCTTCATAAATTGATGTTCTCTGAGGAATAATACTATTTATTTATTGTTATGCGAAAACGTAAATGGTTGTTGATTGTCATAATTGTTCTGATATTCATCAACATTATATTCTGGAGTATCAGCTATTTTTTTGATATCAATGCTTATATCGAGAAAATTGTCACAGAGAAAGTAGGGAGGAATCTCAACGCTAATATAACTTTCTCACAACTGAACATAACCAGTAAAATTTTACAAATATCTGATCTTGTAATCACGGAAAAAGATGGAGCATATTCATTCCGGGCTAAACAACTATATTTTCAATTTTCCTTTTGGAAACTTGTATTTAATAACTTCAATCCTGTAAAAGCACTTAAGGAAATTCGATGCTTCTCACCTGAATTAGTCTATAGAATTGGGCATAAGGATGTGCAGACCATGGGAGCGATGAATCTTAATGCAATTGAAAAAGCTCTTAGAAGATTCGATTATATTTCTATTATTAATGGAACCTTACACTTCATTGGAGAGGGATCGTTTCAGGTTGACCAGACTATTGAGAAGTTGAGCATTACCCTTGAAAACATGGATAATAAACAGTGGATTATATCTGGAAAAGCTTACCAGAAGGGCAAGAGCGGTTCAATAAATATTGATGGAATTTACGAACGAAACAAAAACACCTACACGATTAATATAAAAGACTACATAATAGAAGCTATACGTTGGTCAGAGGGGAGCATAGAATCAGCAAAGATTAATGCAGAAGTAAAAGGTACACTTCAAAAGATAGAAAAAGGAAATCTAAAAATTGAAGATGTACGAGCAAATGTATTTGCAGAAGCTTTTTCTGTACCAGCACTTAATATATCGATCTTAAAAGATACACTTTTAATAACTCAACCTGCAGAAATCAAATGGCGGGGTACTACTCTTCTGTGCTATGGGGATATCAAGGATTATCTAAAACAAGATCCTGAAATAGATATGATTATTAAAGATGACACTTTTAATATAAACCAGTTAACAAATGAAATTGATGGTGTGATCTCAATTAAGATCTTGATCAAGAATACACTTTTTTCTCCCCAAGTAGAAATAGAAATCCAGTCTGACTCTATCGCATATCAGAATAAGTCTGTTGCATCATTAGAAGCCAAAATGAACTTCAAAGATAAAGAACTTAAAGTGAATAAAGTGAGTTGTATATATGAGACAAATTACATCTCTGGTACTGGTTCTATAGAGATTAATGATAATAATTTACCACTGAGTATTCTGAACTTGTTGATTTCATCTCAAGATTTCAAGTTGGAGGAAAATGAGCGTATGGTTGCAGGTGATGCTGAGGTAAAGATCTCAGGCACGTGGAATAAACCAAAATTTCACTTTGATTTGAATGATCTGACCTACGAAGATAAATATTTTATCATAAAAACCTTAGATATGAATGCCTTGTTAAGTGATGATGATCTTAGCTGGTCTGTGCAAAACCCATCACAGTCACTCGTATTCAGAGGTAATATTTCTTCGATATCTAACAATCCATCTATTGCTGCAGATTTATATACAAATAATCTATCTATCAACTCAATTCTGAAGATCCAAACAAATTATTTGGCTTTCATAGATCCTAATACTCAAGCACATATTAAATTTAGTTTAAATAACAACACTCTCACATCCGAAGGCTTCATCTCGTTTCCAGATTATATGAATACCGCCCTCAATGGACAGATCAATCTAAAAAGTAAATTCGATATGGATAATAATTTTAGTATTGGTTCTTTCGAGGTGGTTGCAGATTCGTTCCGAATAAACAATGTTGTTTTACCGCTATATATAAATGTTGATCTCGAAAAGAACAGTAAAAATCTTAATATGATGATTGGTGATATGGTTGAATGTAAGATAGATCAATTTACTCAAGATTCAACCAATTTCTTTTATAAAGGATTTTGTAAGATTGATTCTGTATATATAGCAAAAATAAACGCTCTTTATCCAATTTTTGGTGAACAGGTAGGAGTTAGCGGTATACTTGATGGTGGGATAACTTTCGATACTTCGCAGAAGGAAACAATGGAAGGAAATGTATCACTTCTGCAGTTCAGTTTATCTCGGCAAATCCATCCTGTTGATGTCTATTTCGATATAGTTTCTGATACAGATAAAGTGATCATTAATAATTTTCATATACATAATTCTCAACACCTTCTTAAGGGTAATGGTTTCTATCATATTGCGGAAGGTATTGTTGAATTTGTTGCTACAGGAGAGGATATCAAGATTGATGATTTTCTTGTTGATTTGCCAATAGAAGGATCTGCCCAGTATAATATTGTGCTTAATGGAAGATTGACTGATCCAAATATTCTTTTTGATGCAACTGTCAAAAATGGAAAACTATATAGTACGCAATTCGACGAATTGACTGCACAATTTTTTCAGGATGATGACATGTTTTACGTAAACAATCTTGGTGTTAACTCAGAATCATTTTCATTACATGGCTCAGGGTCGTATAGTTATAATTTTCTTAAAGAGGAATTTCATAATAAACCAGACGAGTTATCCCTTGCTTTCAAAGGAGATCTTCTTAAAGAACTTGGAGCATATATACCAGAGTTGCACCAGGCAAGCAGCGTTTCGGAATTGAATATAGCAATCAGTACTGAAGAAACGACCACAGTCATAGACACTGCATCCTTATCAATACATAAGGGTCAATTTTCTCTCAAAGGGCAGCCACAACGGATCAAGGATTTCTCGCTGGATGCCTTGATTTCAAACAACATTCTTACTTCACTTGATGGAAGTTTCAAAATGGGGGATGGTGAGTTATTCATGGATAATATGGTCAATTTTAATGATTCAGATATATATTTAGGATCGATCAATATTGGAACATTACGTTTGTTGACTGATGAGGATGGAATTACGATCCACATTCCAGAATATCAACCAGAAGGAGCGCTTGTCGATACAAGATTGGCGGGATTCGAGAGTAAATATTTCCTGATTTACAATCGAGATGGAGCATGGATTCTCGATGGAAGAATATTTCTTTCGAATGGTAACGCAGTTTATGAAGAACCAGATGATAAAGACTTAGATGAATTAAGTGATTTGGGGCTACCTCCTATACATGCAAAATTTGATATTGTGTTCGAAAAAAATATCTGGTATGTTGCGAGTCCCTTAAATCTTAAGATTGATAATGGGAATTTTATGAGTTTTAGAACTGATCCGCAAACAGATGAACTTCAGTTGTATTTTGACCTTCATTCAAGACAGGGGGATATGCGTATGTTTGGTGAGATATTTTCTGCTGAAGATGTGTCGGTAAGAAAGACAAGAACAGATCCAAAAGTGATAATTGACGGTGAATTTGTAAAGAGAACACCTGATGGCTCACGGATCTATCTATATGTCCAATCAACGGAAGATAAACTCGACGCTGATGATATAGGAATGGAAGCTTATGGTGATGTGAAGGTAACATTTGATAGTGATAATCCTAAAGATGTTACCATGCTCAGTATTCTATCAAAGATTCAATATGGAAAGGAGATAGATGATCTTTCTGAAGAAGAACGCTTCAATCTAGGAAGAGAACAGGTAATTAATCTAGCGGGTGATGAATTAAGTGATTTAATTTTGAATCCATTAATAAGTCCTGTAGAAGGTGCAGTTCGGCAGTTTTTGGGTTTAGATTTTGTGCGTGTCCGCCCTGGTATAATGAGAAATATCATTGAGACGAGTGGAATTGTCGAAACAGACGAGTACATATTTGATCGTGAATTTGAATCAGATCTTGAGTTAATCGGCGAGTTGAGTAGAGATATTTTACTTGAGAACTTGACCATTGATCTTGGAAAATACATTACTCCAGACTGGTACCTGAATTATGAAGCACTCATTAAAAAAGAAATGACAGCACTGAATGAAGTCTCCATTGGGATTCAGCATGAATTTTCTCTCACCTGGGATTTGCCCTATAATTTCAGATTTAAATATAAATATCGATTTAATCCTGCACTGCGGGAGGATAATCAAGGTATCTCATTAGAGACTGTATTTCACTTCTAAAGGTAGTAAAAAGGTGATTTTCTTGAAAAAACTTTACTAAAATTTTATACATTTGGAAATATGCGATAAATGTGTAAGAAAATCAATATTTCAATTATGGATAAAAAAGTATTCTTTCTGCTTATCTTTTTTGTGACATTAAACACTGTTCCTGCTTTCGGTCAGAACGATTATAATTATATATCGAATATCGAAATAACAGGAAACATCAATGTAACAAACCAGTTGATAAAATCAGCTTCCGGGCTGGCACTCGGTCAGATATATACAAATGATAAAGTTGCTCATGCTATTCGTGATCTCTATCAGCTTGGGCTTTTTAAAGATATACAAATTGAAAGTTCTAAATCGGATAAAGGAATCAATCTTATCATCATTGTTACAGAATGGCCGATTCTGCAAGATTATACTATTTCCGGGAATAAGAAAATCAAACTCGATGCCATCAAGAACAAGATTCGGCTTGTACCGGGAGACTACTGGTCGGGTCAACGTCAGCTTGATGTGAAGAATGACATCCTCGAGCTGTATTATGAAAAGGGTTATCGTTTTGCTGATGTAACCTTTGACGAAGAGTTTCAATCCAAGAATAGGATAGATCTTGGGATTATCATCAATGAAGGTCAAAAGGTCGTAATTCGAGGTATAGAATTTACCGGAAATAATGATATTCCAGATAAAAAGCTTCGAAGAGTCATGAAAACCAAGAAGAGTGGTTTTCTCCGATCAGGCGAGTTCAACATGGAGAAATTCGAAGAAGACCTTGTCCGTATTGTTGATTACTACAAGTCAAAAGGATATATAGACGCTGCGGTTATTGACTGGGAAGTAGAATATGACAAGAAAGGGCAACTCTATCTCTCTCTGGATATTTATGAAGGAGATCAATATCGAATTGGGAATATTTCAATTGAAGGTAATACCCTTTTCTCTGACGAAATTCTGCTTAGTAATCTAAAATTCGAGGAGAATGAGATTTTCAATCAAGGGGATTTTGACGAAAAACTTAATAATATCAGATCAATTTATTATGAAGAAGGATATATTTATTCAGCTGTTTCACCACAGATCAAGCCTGATGGCGACAGAGTAAACATCAACATTTTTGTGCAGGAGAATAATCGTGCAAAAGTTAGACAAATTTATATAAAAGGAAATAAGAAAACACAAGAGAAGGTCATTCGTCGACAACTTGCGATCGTGCCAGGTGATTATTTCAGACAATCTCTTATTTTACAGAGCCAGAGGAATATTTATAATCTTGGATTCTTTGAACCAAACATCGGTCTCGATTATCAGCCCATAAACGATGATGGTGACATCGATCTGATATTCTTGCTTGAGGATAAAGAGTCCGGGACTGCAAATATGGGAGTGAATTATGACGAAGAAGACAAACTGACAGGATTCCTGTCATTATCACATAATAATCTTTTTGGAAAAGCCTGGGCATTAAAACTTACCTGGGAATTCAGTGGCAAGAAGCAGGAGTATGATATTAGCTTTACAAATCCTTATTTTTATGATACCAATGTCCTTGTTGGGGCAGATGTCTACCATCTCAGAAAGAACTGGACAGATTATAATTATAAGGTCGTTGAATCTGGTGGGGGATTCCGTGTGGGAACAAGAATTCCGTGGATTAACTATTCTAAGATCACAACAGGATATTCAATTACCCAAAAACAATACTCAATCCTTGATACAGCCGGAACTGTTTCATCCACATTACAAGATCTTGTAGATAGAGGTAAAATATTAACGAGTACCATGTTCCTTACTTTGGAACGAGATGATAGAGATAATGTATTCCGACCAAGCGAAGGTTCACTTGTCCGTTCTTATACAGAACTTGCAGGAGGGCTGCTTGGAGGAAGTGAAAATTATATTAAGGAAATATTACAAACAAACTGGTATTTGAAGCTTTTCTGGAAATTCTCGCTTGGTATGCGCTGGCGTATCGGCTATGTAAAAGCTTTTGGAGATAGTAAAGAGGTTCCACCTGACGAATTGTTCTATCCCGGAGGAACAGGCTCTGATGGAATAAGAGGGTATCCAGACAATAGTGTTGTCCCTGAAGATGCTGATGGTGGAAAGGCAGAATTCATTACCTCTTCGGAGATAACCTTACCAATTTCCGGTGATCAAATAATAGGTGTACTTTTTTTTGACGCGGGTAATTCGTATAATTACCTCTCGGAGATAAATCCGCAGAAACTGAAAAAAGGTGCAGGACTTGGTGTGCGGATCATGTCTCCTATGGGTTTACTTGGATTTGATTATGCCTATGGCATGGACAGAGAATCCAGAAGTAAATGGCAGTTCCATTTCCAGTTTGGTTCAACATTTTAATTAAATTTATAATAAGGAGTTACGATGAAAGTTAGAGGTTTATTAGGATTATTGTCCATAATACTTGTGCCGGCAACGATTTTTGGCGCAGCCCAGAAGATAGGTGTAATAGATGTGGACAAAGTATATAACGAGTTTGTTGATACTGGTTTAGCAGAACAGCAGTTCACCCAGGAGTCAGAACAATGGGAAAAAGAACTCAATGAAAAAGAAGAAGAGATCATTAGACTTCAGACAGAATATGATAATTTACCACCTATTGTCTCGAAAGAGCGACGCCAGCAGAAACTACAGGAAATTCAGCAAAAGAAAGAAGAATATAACACTCTGGCAAATGAATATAGGAATAAAGCTGTTGATCGACAGCTTGAATTGCTTGCTCCTATCAGTGAAAGGATAGTTGAAGTGATCAATGAGGTTGCTGAAGAGTATGGACTGGATATAGTCATCAATACTATGCAGGGCGAAATAGTTCTGTATATTAAAGATGAAGATATTGATATTACCACTGAAGTGCTTGATAGACTGAATGCTGGTAGCGGAACTGTTCCACAAAATCCAGAAGAATGAAGAAATTCCCTGTAGATCTATCCTTACAGCAAATTGCTGAGATAGCTAATGGAGAACTGATCCTCTCACACGAATGTAGCTGCAATGCAGTTGCTTCACTTGAAGAAGCAGATGAACACTCTGTTGCCTTTTTTCAAGATCCAAAATTGGAGAATGTGTTTCAGAGTTCTCGTGCTGGAGTGATTATAATTTCAAAAAAAAATGATATTCAATCACTACCTCAGAGAAATTATATTTTGTGTGAGATGCCGTATGTCTCATTCCTACGCATCATAGCTTTTTTCCAGCGACAGATACACAAGCCAGTTAAAGGGAAAGATATACATCCAACCGCAATTATTCACGAAAACGTTACTCTTCCTGATAACATCAGGATATCTGCGAATGTTGTTGTGCATCAGAATGTCAATATCGGCGATAGAACTGTACTTGATGAAAATGTAGTTATCAACAAAGATGTAAAGGTTGGGAAAAATTGTCATTTCTATCCAAATGTAATTGTATACAATGATGTTATTATCGGAAATGATGTAAATCTTCATGCGGGAGTAGTTGTTGGCTCAGATGGTTTTGGATATCTATGGGATGGAGGTAAACATCAAAAAATACCGCAGGTTGGTGGTGTGATCATCGAAGATGATGTCGAGATAGGAGCAAATGTTACGATTGACAGGGGAGCACTTGGAGACACTATTATCCGCAAAGGTGCAAAGATTGATAACCTCGTACAAATTGCACATAATGTTGATGTGGGTGAATACACAATTTTATGTTCACAAGTCGGCATTGCTGGAAGCTCAAAGATTGGAAAGAACTGTATTCTTGCTGGTCAGGTCGGAGTGGCAGATCATGTTAAGGTGGGCAAAAATGTAAAAATCGGTGCTCAATCTGGGGTTCCCAATGATATTCCTGATAATAAGATTGTATTGGGTTATCCAGCTATGGATGTGGGTCTTCAGAGAAAGATACTTGTCTCTTTAAAAGAACTGCCGGAGATTCGTAAGTTTATCCACCGACTTAAGAAAAAGGATACTCATGATTCATCAGAATGAAAAACAGCAGACAATTGGCGGAACAATAAGCTATACAGGAGTGGGACTTCATACCGGAGAGATAAATACTGTTACATTCAAGCCAGCTCCAGAAAATACTGGTATCATTTTCAAGCGTGTTGACCTTCCGGGCGAACCGGAGATTCCAGCAGATATGAAGCATGTGAAAAGTCTTGAGAGAGGTACAAATATTGGTATCAAAGAAGCCACTGTTGCCACTATTGAGCATGTGCTTTCTGCAATAAAAGGATTGGAGATTGATAATATTATCGTTGAGGTTGATGGAGAAGAAATGCCTGTTGCTGATGGTAGTGCGATCGAATTTGTGAAAGCTTTGAAGAAATGCGGAATCGTTGAGCAAGATGCTGATCGAAAATATCTGGAAATAAAGAAGCCCATGTCTTTTTCCGTACCAGAACACAATGTAGACGTTGTGGTTGTACCTTCAGAATCATTGAAAATAACTTTTTTTATTGATTTCGATCATCCAAATCTTAAACCGCAATATACTTCAATGGTGTCAATGAAGGATGAGTTTGAAAAGGGATTCGCTTCCGCCCGAACCTTTTGCTTTGTCAATGATATACTTGCCCTGCGCAAAGCAGGTCTTATTAAAGGTGGAAGTTTGAATAATGCGCTTGTGATCGGTGATGAGAGCATGTCTGATGATGATATCAATGAGATCAAGGAACTTTTCAATGTTAAAGGTGATCTTTCTTTGAACGAACATAAGCTTTTTAATTCTGAGCCGTTGCGTTATTATAATGAGTTCGTCCGCCATAAAGTTGTCGATTTGATCGGCGATCTTGCACTTCTCGGTATTTCTGTGAAAGGTCACATTCTCGCTGCGAGATCGGGACATAAGACCAATATCGAACTTTTAAAGAAAATACGGCAACAGTACGAAAATGAGATACTCAAGGCAAAATACCAGAAAAAAGATGTGAAGGGTGTTGTCTTTGACAATGAAGCGATACAACGTATCCTACCTCACCGTTATCCATTCCTCCTGGTTGATAAAGTGGTTGAATTTGTACCGGGTGATTATATAGTTGGCATTAAGAATGTAACAGTTAATGAACCTTTTTTTCAGGGACATTTTCCCGACCATCCAGTCATGCCAGGTGTCTTGATCGTTGAAGCGATGGTACAAACCGGAGGAATTTTAGTATTAAATGAATGCCCCGATCCACGCGATTTTGTTGCATATTTTCTGTCTATTGATAAAGTAAAATTCAGGAAGCTGGTCGTGCCTGGTGATACCCTTGAATTCCGCATGAAACTTGTTCGTTCACGAGTAGGCGTCCACCTTATTGAAGGAAAAGCATATGTGGATGATCAGCTTGTTTGTGAAGGTGAACTAAAAGCAAAATTATTAAAAAAAGATGAAGCCAAGAATACATAAAACAGCAATAGTTGATAAAAACGCACAACTCGGCAACGATGTTGAGATTGGTCCATACTCGATCATAGGACCAAAAGTGATACTTCAGGATGGAGTAAAAGTTTCCTCTAATGTAGTTATTGATGGCAGAACAACTATCGGGAAAAACTGTAGATTGTTTCATTCTGCAGTAGTAGGTACAGAACCACAGGACCTGAAATATGCAGGTGAAGATACAGCAGTTGAAATTGGGGAGAATACTACTATACGTGAATTTGCTACAGTCAACAAGTCTACAAATCCAGAAGAGCCAACCAGAGTCGGAAGCAATTGCCTACTGATGATCTATACTCATGTGGCACATGATTGCCAACTTGGCGATAGGGTCATACTTGCGAATAGTGTGAATCTTGCAGGACATGTGATCATCGAAAATAATGCAACCATTGGCGGTATAACTCCCGTGCATCAATTCTGCAGAATTGGCTGCTATGCTTTTATTGGTGGATTCTCAAGGATTAGTATGGATATAGCACCCTATACTCGCGGAGCCAGCGTTCCATATAGAACTGCAGGTTTAAATTCTATCGGATTGCAGCGAAATAATTTCTCCTCAGAAACGCGTATGATTTTAAGGAGATTGTACAAAATATTTTATAAATCGAACCTAAACACTACACAAGCAATAGAGAAAATCAGACAGGATCTTGAGATGATACCGGAAGTAATTCACTTCATAGATTTCGTCGAACATTCTGAGCGTGGAGTAGCAAAGTAAAATTTTCATTGCTAAAAACAAGAAAAAAAATTGACAGAGTTAGTAATGATAGTAACTTATGGCGAGCATAAGCAATAATAATGCGGAGGCACACATGACAAAACAAGAGTTACTTGAAAAAGTCGCTGCTGATGTGGACATTTCCAAAAAGAAGGCTGGCGATGCAATCAATGCTATTTTCGATAGCATCAAGTTAAGCTTAGAAAAAGGTGAAAAGGTTACCTTAGTTGGTTTTGGTACCTTTAGTGTAGCGAAGAGAGCTGCACGTACAGGTCTTAATCCAGCAACTGGCCAGAAGATCGATATTCCAGCAACAAAAGTTCCAAAATTCAAGGCCGGTAAAAAGCTTAAAGAGGCTGTAAAATAAGCATAATTTATGAACAAGGGGACATTGTTCCCCTTGTTTTTTATCATTTTTGAATTAAAACAATTCGGGGTTATATATGAAGTTTAATGTTCATAGAAATCAGATGTTACAGAAAGTACAGTTTATTAACAGCATTGTACCTGTACGCAATCCTTTACAAATACTCACAAATATTTTACTTGAAGCAGACAGCGAAAAGGGTACTATACGACTTGCAGCAACAGATCTTGAAGTTTCTGCAGTCACAGAAATCGGATGTGATGTTATTGAATCGGGTAAGATAGCTATTCCAGCCAAGAACTTTACCGATATAATTCGCGCCTTACCAGACGATCAAATTCACTGTATGCTTGATAATAAAATGATGAACATCAAATGCCGGCAAAGTGAGTTCAGTTTGATTTTTGCAGATCCAGAAGATTTCCCTGAAATTCCTGACAGAGAATGGGAAAACAGCTTCCTGATGAATGCAGAACTTTTCTCGAAATTAATAGAAAAAACATCTTTTGCTGTTTCCGAACATATCGGACGTCCTGCTTTTTCTGGTATTCTCTGGGAACTTGAAAACACAACTCAGAAGATGGTTGCAACAGATGGTAAACGTCTGTCTAAATACGAAACAACCTTGAAACTTGATACTGATAAGATCGATATTATTATGCCCATTAAGGGAGTTAATCTTGTCAGAAGGATCATTCATGATGATGTGTCTGAGATAAAGATTTTACCCGAAGAGAGTGCGATAAGTTTCGAATATGATTCCTATAAAATCTATTCCAGGCTGATAGAAGCAAACTATCCCGATTATGAAGCTGTCATACCTTATGATAATTCAAAGGTCATTGAAATCGAAGTCGAACCATTTATCAAAGCAATCCAGCGTGTGTCACTACTCGCTTCTGAGGATAATTACAAAGTCGTTCTTAATTTCAAACCGAATCAATTGAAGATTCACTCAGAAGATATCGACAAGGGATCTGCAGAAGAGGTTTTGGATATTGAATCATCCATCGAGAAATTCCAAATCGGATTTAACTACAAATATCTCATTGAGATACTGAATTTGATTGACACTGACGTAGTGAAAATGAAGTTCGAAAATGCACTTGATCCCTGTTTGTTCTATAATATTGAATATCCTGAAGATCAACAGAATCTCTTCTTACTTATGCCCTTAAGACTTGCAAGTGATTGATCAAAATCTATATTATACAAGAGAAAGCGTCTGATAATTTCAGGCGTTTTTTTTTATACAGAATTCGTCTTATTTGAATTTCTTACTCCGTATCTGGTAACGAAGAAAATTTTTGATCTGTTTCTTGTAAAAAATCAGAGGAATTCTGATCTTCATTCTTACAAACTCATTATTATATCTTTTATTCAATATTTCAGAATTATCAAAGATATATGAAATGAATTTTTGATCATTGTTTGGGATGTTAACAATGACTTCCTTCTTGCTTCTTGAAAGTACATCAATAACCGCTATTTCAATATCATTAATATTTTCACAGGTTTTTGCAGATACAAAAAGGGAGTCTGGATAATCCAAACGAAGTTGCTTCTTTATGAATAAGAATTTATTTCTGGGAAGACGATCGATCTTGTTAAACACCATTATCATTTTTTTATTTTCTGCTCCTATATCTTTGAGAGTATGGAAAACTGTATCAATATATTCATAAAGTTTTGGATGGGAAATATCAATGATATGCAACAATAGATCAGCTTCAATAACTTCCTGAAGTGTCGCATGAAAGGATGCGATCAAGTATGGTGGGATCTTCCTGATGAAGCCGATAGTGTCTGAAATAATAATACGATCATTGGTGGATAGAGTTTTAGCCCTGGTTGTTGTTTCCAGAGTTGCAAATAACTGATTAGCAGTATATTGATTCGAAGATGTTATTCGATTGAGAATTGTACTCTTACCCGCATTTGTATACCCAACAAGACTCACAGAAAATATGTCTTTTCTGCTTTTTCGTTCTGTTTCATTCGAGCGCTCAATTTCTTCAAGTTTTGACTTTAGATGCGCAATCCTATCGTTAATTCTTCGTCTATCAATCTCAAGCTGCTTTTCTCCAGGTCCCCGTAATCCAATTCCTCCCTCGATGCGGGAAAGGTGTGTCCATTGACCTTTTAACCTGGAAAGGTTGTACTGCAGTTGTGCCAGTTCTACCTGAAGTTTACTCTGTCTGGTTTGTGCATGTTGAGCGAATATATCAAGAATGAGTTGCGAACGGTCAATGATCCTTCTTTTGGTTACCTTGGACAAATTTCTGTCCTGAGAAGGTGTGAGGTTGTCATCAAAGATAATAATATTGGCATCTCTCTGCTTAGCAAATTTTGCAATCTCTTTAGCTTTCCCAGAACCGATGAAATATGCCGGATGAGGAGTCGGTCGATGCTGTGTTTCTATCTGGACTACTTCTACCTGCGCAGTTCTTGTGAGATGTTCCAGTTCCCAAAGTGATTCTTCAACATCATACAACGATCTCTCATCTGTCTGTAATCCGACAAGGATTGCTCTGTCCTGCTTCTGCTCTATCTTATGAATGGGCAGCTCCAAGGATGAATTTCTATCGAATTAGCACCACTTTTTTGCATATATTTTTAGAACCATTTACCTCGGCTTTTATGATATAGATCCCTGATGATACATCTTCTCCATAGGAATCTTTTCCATTCCAGAGCACAGTAAATTCATTATCATGATGATTCAAGATATCTATTGTTTTTATGAGACCACCTTTTAGAGAATATATATTGATGTTGTCAATTTCATAAACTGAATTTTTGCATGTATTTTCTAGTTGGATAGACAAAGTCAATATACCATCATTACTTCGATAGGGATTAGGAAAGTGAATGATCTCATATCCATACTTTTCTACAAACTCAGGATATTCTTCCAATATTGCAAGGTCCATTTCGAGCAACTCGCAAAGTTCGATAGGATCTATTTCTCCTTGATTGGTCGTACCTTCATACACGAATCTTCCGTGAGACATATAGTGTAAACCCATGAACGGAAATGTGATGGAGGTTCCCTGTAAGGGATTATGGATGATAGCAAAACCCATGTTCTGTGTACGCCCACAGATCGTACAGTCTTCAATACCATAGACTTGCTGGGTTTCAATATAGATAGAATCTGGTGGAGGAGTACCATTTTCGATTACCGGGAGTTCTGATATTCTTTCAATAAGTAACTGAGATATCTCGTGTCCATCATCAATACCTATATCATGGGTATATGGATCATTTATTTCCATATCAAAATATTGTTCCGCAGTATCGTTAAGTCCGTCATTGTCAGTGTCATCAGGTGTAATAAGTGAGTGATGCAAAGTATCAAGCGGTGCCAATGTTTTATCCAGCAGGGAGATATCCAAGCGTGAAGTATCATTTTCTATCACATAGGAAAAAGACCCATGTTCCATGAAATGTAACGCCATATAAGGGATTTCTATCTCGAGCTCATGCATTGGATTATGAACGGTAATATATCCCATATTATGCGATTCTCCGCAGATTGGGCAGTTGTAGAAACCGTAGGCGGGATGTTCTATCACATAACAGGAGTCTGTTACAACTCCTCTGGGAAGACTATCAATTATTGCGGTATAACTTTGTGCTATCGAATGTGTTTCCCCACTTGGAAAAACTCCTGTGATCAGTTCTTCAGAGTTATTCATATAATCATTATCATTATCTCCAGGAACGGGGAGCCAGTGTGTGTCTGCGCGTAGGGGATTTGATATACTGAGAAGAAATGTCACTGCTGCAGCATAGGGTAATGCCTTCCTCGTCACCTTTGAAATGAATCTCGTTCTTTGATCGTTGTATTCAGATTCGAACAGGTCATAAGCTTCTTGGAATATTGATGTATACAAAGGAACAAGTGATGGTGTTATCCTGCAATTGGGACATATCCAATGAAAGAAGAGATTCTGTTCTTTTCCAATATAAGGATTGTAGGAATAGCCATGGTGTATGAAATTTTCAACACAGCATGATGGATAACCGAAAAAGAAACCTTCTATTCGCTTGTCTTCTTGTGTATTTTGAAGGATTCTGTTATTAAAATGTTCTCTGTACGACCCGCTATATCGTGCACTCTTGCTGAATACGAATTCATGTAGTTTCTTTCCATTAGCACAGATTCTTGTTACAGGTTCGATTGATAGATCGAAGCGTTGCAACATCTTCTTTTTCTGATGATCCAATCCCTTTTCCCATCTGCTCAAAGGTTTCACTTTACCGGAAGTGAGTAGTGCAAGGTAAAGAAGTTGGAAAGAATCATCATTAATGACCTTATAAGTGTTCATGTTGCCTTCAAAAAATTAGAAAGTTACATATTGATGCGTTGTTAACGCAAAACCTGTCTGAGAAATTACTTGTCTCACATTATCGAATGATAATGAACTTCTTACTACTCAAGACTACTTCATTATCTGTGAGGACTGAGAAATATAAGCCACTTGAAACAGGTGTCCTATGTTCATCTCTTCCATCCCATGTTATTTCAATTTTATCGTCAACATTTTTTTCAATAGTATGTTCAGAAAGTAATTGTCCCCTTGCGTTATAGATCTTGAAATATGTGGTATTGTCTCGTTCAAATCTGTTAAATAAAAAGGTAATTTCAGTATGGTACATCATGTTAAATGGATTGGGCTGACATATTTGTACTATTCCTTGATAGTTTTGAGAATTATCTACAGATACATTATTAAAAGTAATGTTCATCGAAGCTGATGACTCGTTCATCGAGCAGTCACGAGCAATGACTTTGAGAATATATTCTCCATCATCGAACTGGTTTGTATCGAGATGTTCATACTGATCATTTGTTGATATGACCGAATCTCCATCAGAATGTGTGATGATGTGATAATAATCTCTTGTGTAGTAATTACCTATCGAATAGCAGGTTGCATCTCTTGAGTAGATTGTATTAAGAACCATGTTATCCCATGCACCTGTTATATACGTATCAAGGGGCATATCATAGGCAAAGGAGAAAAGCTCATACACTATTGTTCCTGGTTGATCGGCAGGGTAGAGTTCGAACCTGAGATCCCATACATCTAATCGCCAGGATGAGTTAATAATGTCATGACATTTCGCAATGATGTCTATCTCTCCCATGAGTTGATCAGGATTGAGGTATGTTCCGTTTGGTGTTCTAAAAGCAAATTTATCAGTTCCTATTGCATTTTCAAATACAGGGGGAATCGTATCCAGAACATTGAGCATATCAGGTAATGGATTGTCGGTTGTCCACCAGTTTCCATTCCAAACCGTTCCTGATGATTTGATGCGAGCAAAATGTATATGGGTAAAACCGGATACACTCCATGGATAAAGTGTTCCTAAAAAATCTCCTGTTGAGACAGAATCTCCGACTACATAGGGAATCGAGTTCTGATTGAGGTGTGCATAGAGATATCCCTCTGATTCTCCGACTGTATCGTTGGTTGCTATGCCTATTCGCCAGTAGGCATCTCCTCCAGTTGTGAGAATTGCCTTAATGAATCCTGCATGTACTGCATATACATCCTCGTAATCATCACCAAGAAAATCTACACCTGGATGAAGATAGGGACTGTATCCGTATTGCTGTATTTCTCCGTAGCTGTTGCCAATTGGGAAGGGATTGGAAATTGATCCATATTGCAGCGGTGCTATAATAACTTCATGTTCTTTTGAATTCACTCGATCAAAAATTACCTCATCGATTTTTCTATAAGAAAGATCTGCTGAGAGTTCGAAAAGTTCAAAGATAAATAATCCTTCTTCCGAAGCTCTATCAACGATATAACATTCTCTATCAATAACCTTTGTCTCGAATATTACATTATCAGACGAAAATATCTCTTGAAGAACACTATTCTTATAGGAATAGACTTTATGAGCTGTAGCTACGACTGGTTGATGGTTCCAGAAAAGTATCTCTTGTGGAATTTCTTTTATAAGAAATGCTGATGAGAGAAAGCAGATAGTTCCCTGAGATTCATTATAATATATAGGATTACCTTCATTGCTCACTGCAAAAATTGTGGAACCCGGAAATGTCTGTACAGAGGCATCATGTGTATCAAGAACAAGGATTTCATTTCCATCATAAAAGATAGCAAATCTCTTGTTGTCAGAAAATTTCAAATTTATGATCTTTCGATAGATTTTTTCTGAGATAATAGTGCCATGTGTAGTATAAATCCGTAGAGTTACCGGAACGTTATCCTCTAAAGTAAGAACAGTCACATATCCACGATCAGTTCTATACAAGCTTGTGCCTTCAAAAGTATGTCCTTCTGTATCTATCAGATACATGTCATTTCTATAATAAAAGTCGGTATCTATCCCTTTATTTACAACGTCAATATGTCCATATTGATTCAATGAAACGCCAAAGCACATGCTGCTAATAAGAAATGAGATACAGTAAGCAATTATGAATTTATATTTCATATATAATAAACTCCTATCAAATATACCTTATTAAATCCTGTGAGTATTGATTGTGTCAAGAGAAAAGTGATGCAAAATTTGACGTGAATAATCCAGTATAATACCAATGAACTTTATAAGAGGTTCATATGAATAAGCAACAAGAAATAAAAGAGATTCTCCGTAAAGAATCCGGGGCTATCGAAGCAGTTGCAGACAGACTCGATCAAAATATTGATACAGCTCTTGATCTCCTTTTACATTGCAGAGGCAAACTCGTGATAACCGGTATGGGTAAAACAGGCATAATAGGACGAAAAATTTCCGCAACTTTTGCCAGCACCGGCACACCATCGATTTACCTTCATCCTGCTGAAGCAATACATGGGGATCTCGGTATGGTGGATGACAAGGATGTAGTCATTATGATTTCCAATAGCGGTGAAACTGCAGAGATGACAGAGCTTGTTCCGTATTTCAAAAGAAAGCATATACCGATCATTTGTCTCACGGGAAATACTGGTTCATCCCTGGGACGTTTGAGTGATGTGGTCATAGATATAGGTGTACCAAAAGATGCAGAACCACTGGGACTCGTTCCAATGGCAAGCACTACCACTGCGCTGGCAATGGGAAATGCACTTGCGACTGTTGTTCTACATGAGAAAAAATTCTGCCAGGAGGATTTCGCAGTACTTCATCCTGGTGGAGTAATCGGGAAACGCTTGCTTCTGGCTGTTGAAGATCTTATGCATAAAGATGATGAAAATCCAGTAATTACAGAAGAAGCAATACTGAAAGAAGCAATTTTAATCATGACATCAAAGGGGCTTGGATGTGTGAACATCATTAATGAAGATGGAATCCTTACCGGTATTATCACCGATGGTGACCTGCGAAGGATCTTTCAGAAATTTGAGAATCCCTTTCATGAAAAAGTTAAACTGCTTATGACAAAAAATCCACAAAGAATCCATCCCCGGACACCTGGTATTGAAGCTCTGGAACTTATGGAGAAATTTTCTATAACAATGTTGCCAGTTGTGGATGAGAATGACAGACCCGTTGCCATGCTCCACATGCACGATCTGGTTCGGGCCGGATTAGTATAAATATTCTATATTGGAGGATACATGACTGTAAAGTTGAAAGGAAGAAGTTTATTAACACTCAAGGATTATTCGAAAAAAGAGATCCTTTTTCTCATTGATTCTGCTATTGAGCTGAAAGAGCACAAAGCTCATGGAACGCTGACAAAGAAACTGCAGGATAAGAATATTGCACTGCTCTTCGAGAAATCTTCTACACGAACCCGTTGTGCATTTGTGACTGCAGCAGTAAACGAAGGTGCTCATACAGAATTTCTCGGTAAAAATGATATTCAGTTTGGTAATAAGGAATCCGTTGAAGATACTGCACGTGTACTTGGCAGGATGTTTGATGGTATTGAATTCAGGGGATTTAAACAGGAAACCGTTGATTTGCTTGCAGAATATTCCGGCGTACCTGTATGGAATGGATTGACCGATCTATACCATCCCACACAAATACTTGCGGATTTTATGACCGTAAAAGAAGAACTTGGATTTCTTGAAGATGTGAAGATAGCATTTGTCGGAGATGGACGTAATAATGTTGCAAACTCATTGATGATCGGAGCGGCAAAGTTAGGAATGGATTTTCGTATCATATCTCCAAAGCTTCTTTACCCAAGGCAGAATCTTGTGGATGAATGCAAAGCATATGCAAAGGAGAGTGGTGCGAGAATAAAGATTACCGACTCAATTCCTGATGGAGTAAAAGATTGTGATGTAATTTATACAGACATCTGGGCATCGATGGGTGAGGAAGATAAGATACCAGAACGCATCAGTATGCTCAAACCTTATAAAATTACACAAGAGATGCTCAAGAAAACTGGAAACGATGATATCATCTTTTTACATTGTCTTCCCTCCTTCCATAACCTTAAAACTGAAATGGCACAGAAATTCCCTGATATTTGCGAAGTGGAAGATGAGGTATTCGAAAGCAATAGTTCAAAGGTGTTTGACCAGGCAGAAAACAGATTGTGGACGATCGAAGCGGTTATGGTGGCAACCTTAACTTAGTTTCACGCAGAGTTCGCAGAGGAAATATTTAACGCAGAGATCGCAGAGGTCATAGAGAAAATATTAAGAAAAAAAATTTTATTTTCTGGATCAGTGGAAATCAGCACCATCAGCGTTAATCTGTGTGCTATTCATATTATCTTTATTTATCATTCATTCCCAAGCCTCCAAAATCAACTCTCTTTACTAATGCCCGCTTGGTAAAGCTTCCGTATAAGTTTTATCGCTCTCTGTTCAACATGTTGGTTCCACTCTGACCATTGCGAAGGTTTCACTTGCGTTCAACCATTTGCAAGGTCGAAAAAAGCCCTCTCGATTATGAGAGGGCTTATCGAAATCTATAAGAAAGTTACTACTACTGAATAAGAAGCTTCTTTGTCTCCTGATAGTTTTCTGTCTTGAGCTGATAGAAGTACACACCTTTCGTAATATCATTCACACGCCAAGTTTCATTATAGTCATTAACAACTCTGTAGTCGTTAATGATCTCTTTGACCAGTTCACCCTTGATGTTGTAGATATTAAGTGAAACAGGACGTGTAGTTCCTTCTAATCCACCGATCATAAAATCAAAGTGAATTTCATCACCGATTTTCACAGGATTAGGATACGCATCCTCAATGTACGAATGAATAATAGTGTTCAGTTCACCATCACCATCAACATCAACCGGATCGTATTGGATGGAACCATAAACGTCATTTGTACCACCATAGTTTACTGACTCAAGCCAGTAGTGATAAGTGATACAAACATTAGCAGTTTCATCGATGAATGAATATTCATTGGGCTGGGTTGTTGTTCCGTGACCAGGAATCAATGAAAAATTGATTTGCTCAGCCTGCGAAAAATCATCTTCATATGCACGATAAATATTGAAGCCAATTACGTCTGTTTCTGAGGCAGTTGCCCATTGGATGGTTACAAACTCATTTGCATACACTGCGGTGAAGGAAGAAAGCTCAACGGGGAGGGTAGTAGTGCTAGGATCAATTTGAGCAGTAGTTGCAGAAGTGATATCCCATTCAGAAGCTGTCCAAGTTGGGTTAGGATTAGTAGTTCCAGCTTTTCTTACTGCTTTACTATCTGTATATTCCCAGGGTTCACCGGATCCATCTTGGTCGATTACCCCGTATGCATCAACTAAAGTACCAGAGGAATGATCGCCATTCTGATAAAGGAAGTAGCCATCATCACCATTACCAGTTATATTACCACTAACTTGATTAGGATCAAAACCCCAAGCAGTATTAAAATAAGATTGGTTGTAAGCTATATTAAAAATACCACCAGCAGCTATTATTCCAGTAAGCAATACATCTCCCCAACTAGTAGGGCTACCATTAGCTTGACGACATAGATACCATGTTTCTGAATCAAAATCTATTTCAGAACCTGTTCCATTATATAATTGAACAAATCTAGCTTGATAAACATCACTTGGGTCAGCAACTTTAGAAATCATTAATCTTGGTAATGTGCCACTATTAACTGAACCACTACAGGTTACAGTTTTATCTGTGGCGCCAGTAGATGAAGCTGTGATATCTTCATTATTGTATGTCCCGACTGGTAAACCAGCTTCTAATCTAACATAAATTGTTGTTGAAGAGACTGTTCCACCTGTAGGTGTTAAAGTAATTGGTGAAGTATAACCGCTACCTGAGGTTTCAGATATTTCGTAGTTCGTTGGAGCAGTAATAGTTAGATTTCCTGTCAAATTAGTAGCAGATACATCAAAAGACTGTTCTGCTGAAGGACCATTACCTACGATATATGAGAAGCCACTTAAAGTTGTAGGATCTACAGTTATTTCAGGGGAGCTACCAGTAGCACTTACAACAATTTCTCCAATTTCCCAGGTTCCAGCATTAGTATCAGTTGATAGATATTTAAATCCAAGATACAATGTAGATTCTCCATCATAACCCGATAGGTCGAATTGATCAACATCATTAAAAGACCAAGTGTTTCCTGGAGAACGACCAGTGACGTTTAGTTGATCCCAAGTAGCTCCAGTAGGATCTCCGGTTCCAGAATAATTAGTTGAAGCCCAAATAGTTTCATAAGTTGATACATCAGATTCATAATTTATTGCTTCTCTGAAATCAAGTTTGGTATCAGTATAGTTTGTAAGGTCTATCACAGGTGTAATCAACCAATCTTCATTAGCATTTTGACCACCATCATATCCACTCATTTTTGCACATCCACTATCATAAGATTGCCAATGCCATTCTTGTGCACCTGAAACACTGAATGTTGTAACACCGGATAAATCACTAGTGAATGGTTCGCTGTATACTTCTACAGCATATAAACCTGATGCAATGAACAAGAACGAAACAAATAGTATTAATTTTTTCATTTGTTCTCCTTTTTTGCCTTTAATTTTTTTTGTTAACATAATATATTTTTGTCCTTTGATTTTCTGAATACACTATAAAAAAAGGTATGAATAATTTCTTTGTCAAATTTTTTGAAATTTAAGTTAATTTTGTACATAAAATAACAAAATAATATTTACAATAGAAATTAATAAATCGAGACAGGCATACCCCTAAAAATTTGGAGGTAATTTCTGTGGATTACTATAGATAAAGGGTTTGCGAGATATTTTGGTTGGAAAATTACTTTACAAAAAGAGCTCCCCCAGAGAGAAAATGTCATCAAAACATTAACCTCAGAGGAGCATCAAATGGGTAATGCAGAAGAAATGAAACTAATCAAAACATTGCAAGTAAAATATCAAAAATACATCAAAAAGCTCACCCAAGATTTTAGTTTACCGGAGCAAAAGTTTATCAATCATACTGTATTTGGCCTACTTTCAAGCAAGAGTTGTATCCTTCGAAAGGTAAGTCAGAGTCTTAAGGAGTCTATATCTTTAAAGAAGACGAGTAAGCATCTTTCCTATCATTTATCCAAAGATCATTTTGACACGAAGCTTTCTGACAATTTACTGCAAATGCAGAGTAGCAAGCTCAATGGAGAGAGCATTGTTATCGCAGATCCTGGTGACATCATGAAGAAGTATGCAAAAAAGATGGAAGGGCTGGGTTCGGTTCGTGATGGAAGCAAGGGTGAGTGGGTAAAGGGTTCCGCCAGCTGGCGGATTGGATTTTGTTTCAGTAGATGCGAGCTCTGACAAGAAGTTTAAGATAAAGCCATTAGTATCGGATTTATATAGTGCAGAGATAGAGGAAGAGACCTTGAAGACAAAGTTTTTCAATAGAGTAAATGATATACAGGTGTATTCGAACAATAAATGTATCTTCACTGTTGATCGTGGCTATGACGACAAGAAGGTTATAGACTACCTTTATAGAAATGATGCGAGTTTCATTATTCGCAGTAAAGGGATTAGAGATGTCTATTATGAAGGAGAGAAGATGTCTTTCTCAG
>DRBZ01000004.1 GCA_011043895.1 Candidatus Cloacimonadota bacterium | reverse complement strand
CGTAATATTTCCGAGCGGAAGAAGATGCAACTGAAACAGGAAACACTCCTTAAAATCTCCGAAGCACTCAACCGAACCTTCGATCTGACCGATTTGTGCGATAAAATTCGCATCCTGCTAGGAAAGGTAATGGACACCACTAATTTCTCCGTAGCGCTCTATGATGAGAAAACCGACACCATTTCGCTTCCCTATGATGTGGATAAGAAAGATAGATTTGAAACATTTCCTGCTGGCAAGACGCTCGCTAAATACGTTATCGAAACTGCTAAGCCGCTGCTGGTAGGCTGGGAGGAAATAAAGAAAATGTCTCAGGAAGGTAAAGTGGAAATCATTGGTACACCATCAAAAGTATGGATGGGTGTTCCACTCATTGTAGAGAAAGAGACGATTGGCATAATTGCGCTGCAAAGTTATGATGATCCAGCCTGTTATTCACAGGAAGATGTCGGTATTCTCACTTTTGTTTCTGAAGCAATTGCTCTGGCGATAAAACGAGCAAAGTCTCAAGAAGATCTTGTTAAGAGCAGAGCAAAATTTCGTGAAATACTCGAAGCAACAACTGAAGGTATCTGGGAATGGAATATTAAGGAAGATGTGTTGGAATTTAGTGACCGATATTACACAATGCTGGATTATAAACCGAAGGAATTTGAACCAACAATGAAGAAATGGGCGGAACTCCTTCATCCAGAAGATAGAGCATCAGCAGAAATGAATGTAGATGATTTTATTCAATCTGGCATGGAGTCTTACTTTGACGAATTCAGAATGAAGACAAAGTTCGGCGGGTACAGATGGATCAGAAGCAAGGGTAAAGTCATTGAGTGGGATGAAGAGGACAAGCCCCTTCGGGTCATTGGCAGCCATGAGGATATTACCTACGAGAAAGTTGCTGAAATTGAAGCGAAAAGATATCAGAAGAGCTTCATCAATATTGTGGAGAGCAGCATTCATGGTATTATCATCCTTGACAATACAAAGAAAATTTCTTATGCAAATCCGCAAGCACTCAGTATATTTGAGAGCACTGAAAGGGAGCTGGAAGGCACGTTATATGAGGATCTGATCAAAGTTGGAGATTCTGGTGAGGTAGAACTTCATCGTAAAGATGGTAAAAAACTTTATCTGGATATTAAGACTACGCATGTTCAATGGGAAGGAGTGGACTCTCAGCTTGTGCTGCTTCAGGATATCACCTCAAGAATAGAAACTGAGATGAAAATTCGTCAATCAAATATCAAGCTTGAGCAGCTTAGTAATGAGCTGGAGCAGAAGGTTGAGGAACAGGTGAAAGAACTACGCGAAAAGGACCATCTTCTCATCAAACAGTCACGTCAGGCAGCAATGGGAGAGATGATAAGTAATATTGCGCATCAATGGAGGCAGCCACTCACTGCAGTAGGAGCTATTGTGCAGGATATTGAAGAGGCATTCAAATATGGTGAATTGAATGAGGAATATCTTCGAGAATCCATTTCAAATACCATGCAGCAACTCGAATATATGTCACATACCATCGATGATTTTAGGAATTTCTTTATGCCAAGCAGATTAAAGGAAAAATTCCAGATCAATAAGACGATTGGAAAAACCATTTCTTTTCTTGAGAGTAGTTTCAAGAATAATTCTATTACGATAGAAGCTGATCTTAAAGCAGAATGTGAGATCGAAGGATTCTCCAATGAATTTACGCAGGTTCTGCTGAATATTCTGAACAATGCTAAGGATGCGATTAAGAAGACAAATCCCAAAGAGCCGTTTGTAAAGATCATACTTGAAAAAACGACTGACGAAGATTTTACTTCACGTGTGACTATAGAGAATAATGGTGGTCAGATTCCGGAAGATATTATTGATAAAATCTTTGATCCATATTTTACCACAAAGCATCAGAGTGAGGGAACTGGATTGGGTTTATATATGAGCAAGATGCTGATCGAGAACATGAAGGGAAGAATTGATGTACAGAATATTGATGATGGAGTGAGGTTCACAATTGAGGTTTGATTAACATGCCGTACCTTTGGTGCTTTGATAGTCCTTTGGACTATACCGAACGCTCACGCATTCGGGAAGGATATATCGTACCTCTGGCGCTATAATGGAATTTATTTATTGAAGCCATGATGCTTACACCTCAGGGTAAAACATAACGCATCTCCGATGCTTTGTAGAAAGATTGGAAATTGAATTAAATTATGATAAGTTTCGTAGGAACAGAATATTTTGTGGTGTCTTTGAAAATATATGTCGCATCTATGATGCTTTGATGCTATATGGAATAATGAAAAATGTTTTGAATTTTTTAGTTCTGTAGCAACGAAATATCCATAATGTGGAGTATCAAATCAGCTCCATCTGCAGAGAACGATGAAACATGGAAATCATAAACATAAGTTCCGTAGGAACGAAATATTTTAATGTTGTGCGTAAGCGCAACAGAAAAGGAAAAAAATATGGAGCGCCATCGGCGCGGCATGTGACATATACCAATACTATCCATAATAAATGAATTTTGAAAAATTAAGACGAATCAGGGATACCCCCCCAAAAAAAATTTGGAGGTGACTTCTGAGGATTACTATAGATAAAGGGTTTGCGATATATTTTGGTTGGAAAATTACTTTCCAGTAAATCTGAAAATTAAACATAAAATACTTTTATCACCCTGATCCGCCGGCAGGCGGAGAAGGGTCTCCCATACTTTGTGAATCATTGTTATGCTAGTACTTTGCAACGATATTCACCATCCCTCATCTTTTGTTATTATTAGGTTGTTTTTGTGTAATAATGAAAAAGTCCCATGCCCCTGAAAAATTTTGGGGGTATGCATGATTAAGACGAATTGGTTGACAAAGAAAATCAAAAATTTTTACTGCGAAAACTAAAAACCTGATCATCGAATAGTGATGTTATCAGTAGATTTAAAGAAAAGTAGTTTTTAAATTCCTATATCTGGATTTGTTTAGAAAGGATTAAATGTCTTCTCCTAATTCTGATCGAACAAGTATTACTACAAAAAAGCTTTTACCAATCTCCATAATGTATGTTGAAGATGAGACGATTATTCTGCGCTCTGTTTCCACGATGTTAAAACGTAAGATTAAAGATGTGTATATCGCAAAAAATGGTCAGGAGGGGCTGGAGTTATTTAAGAAATACAAACCAAATATTGTTGTGACAGACATAAAAATGCCGATTATAAATGGACTTGAGATGATCGAACAGATGAAAGATATAGAACCTGCCACGAAATTTGTGGTCGTTTCTGCCTACGGAGAGACGAACTATTTCCTCAGGGCTATTGAGATCGGCGTGCATGGATTTATTCTTAAACCTGTTGATGTGAATCAGCTCATGGAAATCATTAAAGATCTTGCTAATAATATCCTTCTTCAGCAAGAAATCGAACAGAAAGAGAAACAGAGAAAAGAAGCAGAACAAGCACGTATTTCTACAGAAAAACAATATCACATTCTCTATGAAAATATGCGTGATGGTTCCGTTAGAACTGATTTAAAAGGTAGAATATTAGATTGCAATATAGCTTTTCAGAAAATATTAGGATATAGCCGTGATGAACTTATAGGTAAGAAGACCAGAAGTCTAACTCCACAGAAATGGCATGATTATGAAACTAACATCATAAAAACACAGGTTCAAAAGCAAGGATATTCTGAGCTTTATGAAAAGGAATATTTTCGCAAGGATGGTACTGTCTTTCCAGTGGAGTGCCGAACCTATCTTCAAAAGGATGAAGCAGGAAATATGATGGGTTATTGGGGTATCATTCGGGATATTACTATACGTAAACAATCTGAAGAAGCACTGAAGAAAAGTGAGGAAAAATTTAGAAATCTTTTTGAAAATGCAAATGATGTTATCTGGATATCGGACGAAAAGGGAAAATATATCTCTGTTAATAAGATGTTCGAGCAACTACTTGGTTATTCCAAAGAGGAACTAGAGGGCCAGCAATCAATAAAAATAATCGCTAACGAAGATAGAAAGAAATCAATCGAAAATTATCAAAAGGCGTTAAAAGGTGAATCGGTCGAATTTGAAACTAGCATAGTAAAAAAAGATGGTACCGAGAGGATTTTCTGGATAAAAATGCGCCCAGTCTTTGATGGCGGAAAACTCTTATATCTTCAAGGTATAGGACGTGATATCACTGATAGAAAAGAAGCAGAAAAGGCACTTCAGGAACAGAAAGCTTATTTCCAGCAACTTTTTGAAAGTTCACCAGAAGCAATTGTCGTGGCTACAAATGATAGTCGTGTATTGCAGTTAAACCAAACATTTATAGATATGTTCGGATTCAGCCAGGAAGAGGCTATTGGCAAGAATATCGATGAGTTAATAGCCGAGAATAACTATAAGGATGAAGCACATAAGATAACCCAATCTATAGCCGAAGGAGAAACAGTTCGCCTTGAGACACAACGTATGCGAAAAGATGGAACAATAATCGATGTCTCAATTCTTGGTACACCTATTATTATAGAAGGAAAACAGGTAGCTGTATATGGTATTTATCGTGATATAACAAACCGCAAACAGGCGGAGAGGGAACTGAAAAAAAGCTATGAGCGTTTGCAGAAACTGATCGAGGATACCGTCAATGTACTGGCACATGTTGTTGAACTTAGAGATCCCTATACTGCTGGTCATCAACATAATGTTGCAAAGCTTGCACTGGCTATCGCAAACGAGATGAACCTTTCTGAAGATAAAATCAATGGAATCCGCATTGGTGGTACTATGCATGATATCGGCAAGATCAAAGTTCCGATCAAGGTTCTGAACAAAGTCGAAATGCTCACTGACAATGAATGGCAGCTTATAAAGAATCATCCTGAAGTTGGGTATGAACTTCTAAAAGATTTGGAATTTCCATGGCCTGTTGCTGATATTGTACGTCAACATCACGAGAGATTTAACGGCAGTGGTTACCCACAGGGTTTGAAAAATGAAGATACACTCATCGAAGCGCGAATCCTTGCTGTAGCTGACGTGGTCGAAGCAATGGCAAATGATCGTCCCTACAGACAGAGTCTCGGGATGGAGATCGCTCTCGAGGAAATTGAGGATAATAAAGGCATTTTATACGATCCTGAAGTTGTTGAGCATGCAGTGCGAATCCTTAAGGATGGAACATTCAAATTTGATCAAAAACATACCGAATAAAGAGTCATTTATCCTTGTAAACTATTACCATTATTGCTTCTACTAAATTTGACAAACATTTACATTCAAAAAAATTTTAATAAAATATGAGAAAATTGAAACACGGAGATTCCATGAGAAAAAGTGTTATAGTATTCCTGTTACTTTTGTTAAGTAGTCAAATTGCTTTTGCTCAAGTTGCTGTTGTAAAGGGAATCATTGAACCATCAGAAATATCACCAGGTGGAAACGGAGTGATTAAAGTCACCTATGCAATACCAGATGATATGCACCAGACCCTGCAGGAAGATTATTTCTATCTTGAACCAGAAGAGGTTGATGGTATTATTTTCGATAAAGTTATATATCCGGAAGGTAAGAAGGAGCATGGAATCATTATTTATTATGGGCTTACAACACTTGAGCTTCCGTTCAGTGTTGAGGAAAGTGCACTGGCTGGCAACGTTGTAATAAAAGTATACGCTGGATACCAATTATGTGACGAAACTGGCATGTGCTTTTTTCCTGAAGAGGAAGAACTTGAACTTTCTTTTACGGTTGTTGGCGAAGGGACAGAAAGTATATCCAAAGTAGAGACAGAAAATCAGGATAGAACAAAGACAGCTTTTCAACATAGCTTTTCCTATGATGAGATCAAAGATGAACTCGATGCATTTGTTTTCTCGAGTATTGCTGCAGGATATATAAAAAGTGATGATTTTATTGAGTTTGTCCAAGAAGCAAAGAGAAATGATACTACTCAAGCTAACAAATTTGCAGGCATGAGTGTGTGGCTCATGATCCTACTTATTATAGTTGGTGGAATTGCCCTTAATCTTACGCCCTGCGTGCTTCCTATGATGCCGATCACTATTGCCGTGCTGGGCGCAGGTACTCAGGCAGAATCCAAGAAAAAGGGTTTTTTTATCGGAGGTCTCTATGGCATAGGCATGATGCTCGCCTATGGTACACTTGGGATCATCGTGGTACTCACAGGTTCACGTTTCGGAGAGATCAACTCCTCTCCATGGTTCAATATCATAATCGCAATCATTTTTGTCTTACTTGCTCTTGCCATGTTCGACGTTTTTTCTATAGATTTCACTCGCTTCCAGTCTGGAACCGTGGCACGCAAAAAAGCTGGAAAAGCAAAATATATTACTATTTTCATTCTTGGAGTTATCGCAGCAGTGCTTGCAGGGGCATGTGTTGCTCCAGTTCTTATCTCTGTCATTCTTTATTCTGTTACTTTGTACACCGCTGGTAATGTTGCAGGGCTGCTATTACCTTTTCTTTTGGGACTTGGTATGGCGTTACCATGGCCCTTTGTTGGGGCTGGGCTTTCTATTCTTCCCAAACCCGGCAAATGGATGAATTGGGTGAAGATCATATTCGGAGTGATCATATTGATTATTGCTCTTTATTACGGTTATACTGCTGTACATTTATTTTCATCACAGTCACACACTACAGAATATATTTCGAAGCATCCTGCGGTGGAAAGCGAAGAGTCGCTGCATTGGAATAAATCTCTTGTAGAAGGTTTGAAGATTGCACAAAAGGAAAATAAACCTGTATTCATAGATTTTTGGGCAACATGGTGCAAGAATTGCCTTGCAATGGATGCCACAACCTTCAAGGATGGAGCTGTTCAAAATGTGCTGAAAGATTTTGTGCTGATCAAGTATCAGGCAGAAGATCTTGGTATCTCACCAACAAAAGAGATACTCGATAGATTTGGCATACTTGGATTACCATCCTATGTTGTTCTTCTTCCTAAAGAAAAGTAACAAGGATTGTCATGAAGAAACTTTTTTTCATATTATGTGTAAGCGCATTAGTACTCACTATATTTTCCTGTGATAGATTCAATCATCATTTCGATCCTGTTGTGACTCCTTTCGAAAAATTCTTAATAGATTTTGGTGAGAATACAATCGAAGATCTAATTGTTGGAGATATTGACAGTATAATGGAATACTATGCGGATAATTACCTTAATGACGGTATGGACAAAGATGACATGTGGGATCTCTATAAAGACATTAGCGAAGCGTTGATAGACAGTGTAGAGATTGAGATCGAAGTACTTTCTGAAGCTGAATATAAAGTAGCATATAGATTTCTAGCTCATGATGCAGGAGTTGATGTAACTGTGGTGGATTATGCAGAGGTACAGCGAGATAGCTTTTTATTCATTGGAAATCAAATTGCACCGGTTGTCCATCAGAAGGTTCTTGTTGAAGTTGCTACTGCGACATGGTGCCCGAATTGTCATTATGCAGAAGATGCATTAAAACAGTTAAAGAATACCTATGGAGACCAATTCTATTATGTAGAATATCATATGGGTGATGTGCTGGATATTGGTAATTATGAATTTTTCTCATATTACGGAATGGATTTTGCTCCTCAATCTATGTTTCAGGGACAGTTCAAAATCTCTGGGGGTGGAGATGATACTTATGCACAATATCATAATACACTCGTGACATTGTTCGATGTAGATGCACTTGCACAGATAGAAGACTTTTCATATACCTTCGGAGATACTTTACAGGGACAGGTTACTATAGATAAGAAAGATGAACTTCCAACAGATAATATGTATTTGAAATACGCGTTAGTTGAACGTGTCTCATCAGTGGTTGGTTATACTGGTGAACCATGTGAGCAGGTGGTGATCGCAAAAGGAAAGAAATATATCGCTAATGAGGATCTTTCGCAACCTGTTCAGTTCTCACTCGAAATGCCGCATACTATCCCTGATGATGTAGTACTTTACCTCTGGATCCAAACACTTGAGAATCCTTATAATGCAGATACGTGCAAGATATATAATGTTATTGAAGAAAACATTGCAATAAATTAGTAAGTAAGGTTATTAATGAAGAAAACGATCATGTTCTTCTGCTTTTGTATGATAGTGCTCATGCATCCGCTTTTTGCAGCACAGCAGTTTGCGAATTTTACCCTTGAAGATATTAATGGTGATCGAATAGATTCAGAGAATTTACTGGATAAGAAAGCGATCGTTATCGACTTTTGGGCGACCTGGTGCTCACCCTGCAAAAAAGCATTACCAGCTCTTAGTCATCTTACCGAAAAATATAAAGATGATATCTATGTTGTATGCATTTCTATTGATAAAGCGCGAGATAAAGACAAAGCAATATCAATGGTCAAATCAAAAAAATATTCTTTCATCACCCTGTTTGATCCCAGTAAAAAAGTTGCCGGTATGATGAACGTCACTTCGATACCAAGAACATACATCATAGACCAGAATCGTCAGATAATGTATGATCACTCTGGCTATACTCAGGGTGATGAACACGAACTCGAAACAGAGCTCAGGAAAATAATATATAAGGATATTTCCGCAGATGAAGCTGAAGCGTTATATCCTGAAGACATGAGACCAGAACTGGTTAACTATGTTGAACCTCTTTATCCTGAGTTAGCTCTTCAGGAAAAGGTAGAAACAGATATTGTACTTGATTTTGAAATTCTTGAAGATGGCTCAATAGGACAGGTGTGCTTTGTAACCGAATGTGCAGATTCGACCTATGGATTTGAGCAAGCAGTGATGGACGCAGTAGAAGAATGGAAGTTCTCCCCAGTTCAAACTGATGATACTACATTGAAAGCACGATTCTTATATCCAATAAAATTTCGAATGGAAAACGAATAGAGGTTCTTTATGAATAAATTTGCCATAATTATTATGTTGCTTTTGATTACAACTACATTGTTTGCTTCGGATGAATTCTACATTCGTGGACTTAATGAAATGACCTACGTTTATAAAAATGCACAAGATTCTCTTAAACAATATTTTTATGATGAATTTAGCTTTCGTATGGTCTATAAAGATGTTACTTTTGGCATGAAGTTCATTGCAAAGTTTCCTCGTTATAATGATTATGTGCCTATTCACCAACTCTCGTCCCAGGATCTCTCTTATACATGGGACGAGCGTTATCTGGAGTATAAAAATGATGGTTTTTCCCTTCGGGGAGGTAACTTCAAACAGGTCTTTGGCTCAGGAATTTTACTCAGCAGCTATCAGGATCTCGACTTTGATATTGATACAAGACTTACAGGTATTTCCGCCGAAATATTTCCGAAAATCCTTCAAATGAAAGCGTTGTATGGTGTTCTTCCAAACGAAAATACTACAACAAAAAATGATGTGGTTGCAGGAGTGGATGTTCAAAAGGATTTCTTTGGTTCACTAAGACTCGGCACTTCAGCAGTGAATGTTCGAGAGTGGCAGGTCGGTGATAGCTATCTCGAGAGACATATTTTTGGAATACGTTCAGACCTGTCTATAGACTGGATCGATCTTGGAGCAGAATATGCCTATCTCGACCAATTCAATGGTATCGATAAGATCGGTCATGCGTTTTATGCTCATACGAGTACATATTTTGATAAATTCGCTTTTTCTGCAGCATATAATAATTATTGGAATTTCGACTCTCGCTTGAATGATCTTCCACTGGTTAATCATAGTAATGAATCCCTCTATGATTCACCTGTAGGTAAAGACCAGCAGGGTGCGATGGGGGAGATTCAGTTCATGCCAAATGATGATCTTGAATTTATTGCGAATTATTCAGAGGAATGGAATACCGATTGGTCTATCAGACAAACAGATATCTGGTTAGAGGCGGTGAAATATTTTGATAATAGCAGTCTCAACTTGAGTTTCTCACATCTGGAACGCCTTGATGAGGAAATACAGCACTGGGAAAAGGAAGTTACCCCCACGCTCATTTACGATTTTTTTCTTGAACAAACTCCAGTATCCATAAAAGCGGAATATCAGTATTTTGAAAAACATTTCCAGCAGGAAAAAATCCATCATTGGGAACCACTTCTGCAGGTAGATGTTGGTATATCAAATGTCGACCTTTCTGTGATTGCAGAATATTCTTATGCAAACATGAAGGAAATTGGCAAAAATCCTCTATGGCTTGGAGCAGAGATCGGCACCGAGTTGTTTGAAGACTCACTTATCAGACTTTTTGTAGGCAAGGAGAAAGGCGGCAAGGTTTGCAGAAATGGTATTTGTAAATACAGAAGTCAATTTAATGGACTTCGATTAGAATTAATTACCTCATTTTAGGAAAGGAGTATATACATGAAAAAATTTATAATTATTTGTTTCGTTTCATTATTTGCAGGATCTCTCCTGCAAGCTGACCTAACATCAAACATTCCCTTTGATCCTGATGTGATAGGACCTCCATACAGTGATTCTACTTATATGTATCTCTCAGATTATTTTGATGTAATCAATCTTGGTGTAAGTGATAATTTTACCCTAACGGTTGATTATGAGTCAACACCAGTGCCACCAAATTGGCAGCTTTTGTGGTGTCATGAACTTCATGGTTCAGGAGGTTGTCATGTGGTACCTCCAGAAGGATACCCTCCAATTCCATGGAATTTTACCTTTAACTCTGGAGATACATTAAAATTGGATTTTGAAGTCATTGTTAATTCCTCAGGATCATTGGCATTTTCATTTACTTTTGAAGCAGCCAGTCTTACCGAGCCCTATGTGTTGAATTTTTCTTATACCACTTCTGCTTCGATAGATGATCCAGGTTATAATGATATCATACAGCATAATGCACCGAATCCGTTCAGCGAGTCAACAACGATTTCCTTTGATTTGAAGAACAATTCTTCGCTGCATAATGAAGTAGCGATATATGATATAAAAGGTCGATTAGTTAAAGATTTCATACTCAATCCCGGTCAGACATCAATCTCATGGGATGGAAAAGATGCTTTTGGAAACGTGATGCCAAGCGGTGTGTACTATTACACTATCATTTATGATGCAGGCGTATCACAACCCAAGAAATTATTATTACTCAGATAAGGAGTTTTTATGCACAATTTACGTTTCATACTCGTATTGACACTGACAATCTTAGTCGGCTCTGCAGCCCTATTCGGAAACCGAGATCTTATTTCACCACAACTACAGCACAAATTGATTGAAACAAAATCAGATGATCTTATTCCAATCATCATCATTATGAAAGATCAATATGATCCTCAAGTGCTATTAGATCAGAGTGTTTATCTACCTCGAAATGAAAAACGCAGTCATGTTATTGAGGAATTAAAATCTTTTGCAGAATTTCACCAGCAAGATATAGTTGGTTCGCTAAATAGTTATATGCACAGTGATCTTGTGAAAGATCTGAATCCACTCTGGATATCAAATGTTGTTGCATGCAAGGCAAAACATGAAGTGATCTATGACCTTGCTCATAGAGATGATATTACATTGATAGATCATGATGAGATGCGCAAGATGATATCATTTGAGAAGACCAAGACTTTCGATCCAACGACCCGGGAGATCACCTGGAATGTTATAAAAGTTAATGCAGATGATGTCTGGGCGCTTGGCCATACAGGAGATGGTGTTGTCGTTTCAGTGATTGATACAGGAGTCAATTATAATCATGTGGATCTGGCAGATCATCTCTGGACAGATCCTGGTTATCCTTATCACTGATGGGATTTTAGAAATAATGATAATAACCCAATGGATGATCACGGACATGGTACTCATTGTGCTGGTACAGTCGCGGGAGATGGAACTGCTGGTTCTCAAACTGGCATGGCTCCTGATGTACAGATTATGTGTCTGAAAGTCATGGATAGCGGTGGAAGTGGGTCGGAATCTGGAGTTTGGAGCGCTATTCAGTTTTCCATAGATAATGGCGCTGATATTATAAGCATGTCTTTGGGATGGCAACAGTCATGGGGACCTAACCGTGCAACCTGGAGAAATACTATGATAAATGCACTGTCAGCAGGTGTTACTGTTGCTGTTGCTGCTGGTAATGAAGGAGATCAGCAGTATATGTACCCGATCCCCGATAATGTACGAACTCCTGGTGATTGCCCCCCGCCATGGCTTCATCCTGATCAAACCCTATTAGGTGGAACCACTGCTGTTGTGTGTATTGGTTCGACCACTTCAAGTGATTATATTTCAGGTTTCTCTGCAGGAGGTCCTTCCACATGGGAAACGATCTACGGATTTAATGACTATCCATACAATCCAGAGATGGGATTTGTCAGACCAGACGTGGTAGCACCCGGTTCCAATATCAAATCCCTTGCTCATTACAGCAATACAGGATATGAAAGCGGATGGAGTGGTACTTCAATGGCAACACCCTGTGCTGCGGGTGTAATGGCACTGATGCTCTCCAAAAATGGTGATCTTACGCCACCTCAAATTGATCAAATACTCGAGGAAACTGCTCTACATCTTGCAACAACCAAAAGTAATACCTATGGCTCTGGTTGTGTTGATGCACTGGAAGCAGTGAATAATGTACCCTTCCCGCAGCCAATTCTATATTTTTTCCCGGACAGCCTTGATTTTGGTACGGTGTATGTTGGTTCAGACTCAACTCTGCAATTCCATATCGAGAATGTCGGTGGAGATACCCTTCGTGGATCGATAGTAACCCCTGATGGATTTACTGTATCTGAGTCTGGTTCCAAAGAACTCGGAAGAAACATCCTTGATTATGAAGTTGCCTGTGGAGAATGCAATACATATGATCTCACATTCTACCCGACTTGTGTGCAATACTATGACAGTAATGTTCGAATAAATATTTTCCCTTTCAACTTTGATTATCTACCAGTAACCGGGCAGGGATATATAAATGTAAGTAATGATGATCCTGTCAATCCTGTTCACATCTCAATAGAATACTTCCCGAATCCAGTGAAAACGCAACTTACAATTTCTTATATTATTAATCACACCCAACCCGAAATACCGATAGATATTTATAATATTAAGGGTAAATATGTGACGACAATTTACGGGCAAAATGGATCAGCAACACTAAATGCTCAATCTTTTGCGGATGGATTCTATTTTTACAAGATCAACTATCAGGATGTGAGTTATTCAAATAAATTCATTATTATAAAGTAGCATTATGAAAATATTGCAATATAAGTTCTCTCTGATTGTTTTTCTCATTGTTATTGCGGTTGTCGTCACAGTGTTAACTACGAACGGGACTCCCAAGAAAGGTAAACCAGCTGAACGCTGGGTGGAACGCCCTCACGGTGAAGCTGCCCTGAAAGAGCCAGATGTGATTCCTAATGAATGGATGGCTTATCAGAGGGTATATCCACATGATAAGATCAAGCTCGATCATTATTTGCAGAGCATGGATGATGCACAAAAAATGCACGAAGCTTCTTCACAGTATAGATATAATTGGGAATTGGTAGGACCAACGAATATCGGAGGTCGCATTACAGATCTTGCAGTATGCCCGACTGATCTTGATAAGTTCTACGTGGGCGCAGCTTCTGGTGGTGTGTATAAGACCATCGATGGGGGAAATACCTGGTCAAATGTTTTTACAAATGCCCCTGTGATCTCTATTGGAGATATTGCACTTGATCCAAATGATGAGAACACACTCTATGTAGGAACCGGAGAAGCAAATGCTTCCAGTTATAGCTTCCTTGGCAATGGATTGTATAAATCTACTAATGCTGGGTTATCATGGGAGCATATTGGACTTGAGGAATCAGGTTATATCGGAAGGATAATTGTTGATTATAATAACTCACAGAGAGTTTTTGTCGCTGCCTGTGGTAATCTCTTTTCACCAAATCAGCAGAGAGGAGTATATAGAAGTGAGGATGGTGGACAAACCTGGGATAGAAAACTTTTTATTACAGACTCAACTGCGGCGGTTGATCTTGTTCAGCATCCCACTAATCCTGATATACTCTATGCAACGATGTGGGAGCGTATGAGAGGACTGAACTATCGTCGTTCTTTCGGTCCAAGTTCTGGTATCTGGAAAACAGAAGATGGCGGAGATACCTGGTATGAACTTACATACGGGCTACCAACTGGAAGTGATGTTGGGCGTATTGGTATAACTATTTCTCAGTCAAATCCTAATCGGCTTTATGCTTTTTATGACAGATCCAGTCAGGTAGATGTGTACAAGACAGATGATGGTGGAGCAACGTGGCTTCCTACCAATGATGGTGCCCTACAAGGTATCAACAGTACTTTTGGATGGTATTTTGGGCAAATACGTGTCGATCCGACAAATCCGGATATCGTCTATGTGATGGGAGTGGAACTTTATCGGTCAACAAATGGCGGAAACAGCTGGAATGAGGTCGGTTACAGTATGCATGTTGATCATCATGCTATGTATATCGATGATGATGTCCTGTTCATATTAGAAGGTAATGACGGTGGCTTGTACAAGAGTACGACAAATGGAAACTCCTGGGAAAAGATCAACAATATTCCTATGACGCAATTCTATGCGATAGAAATTGATCATACATATCCTTACAGAATATATGGTGGAACCCAAGACAACAACACTATACGAACATTGACAGGTGCTTTTAATGACTGGGAAGCGATCCTCGGAGGAGATGGCTTCTATTGCCTTGTTGATTATACAAATCCAAATATTATTTTTGCCGAATACCAATGGGGCAATCTGTATAAATCGACAAATGGTGGTTATGGTTTCAGTTATATCGCCTATTCTATGAGTGGTGATAGAACCAATTGGTCCTCACCCTATGTCATGCATCCTACTGATCCAGACATCCTGTATTTTGGAACTTATCGGATATGGAAAACAACCAATGGTGGATCTGGATGGACACCAGTCAGCGGAGATCTTACCCAAGGTGATGATGGCAGCAGTTACCATACTATCTCAACGATTGCTATCTCGAGCCTTGATCCAAGTATTATTGTTGCTGGTTCTGATGATGGGAGAGTGCATATCTCAACAAATGAAGGTTCTTCCTGGACAGATATCTCTGCTGGTTTACCTGTTCGCTGGATTACCAGAGTTGCTTGTGACCCCCATGATGTGAATACGATTTATGCAACAGTTTCCGGTTTCAGATGGGATGAAGAAGCACCACATGTGTTCAAATCGACTAACCTAGGTTTGGACTGGATTGATATAAGCGGAAATTTGCCTGAAATTCCCGTTAATGTGATTGCAATTGATCCTGATATCCCAGATAAACTTTTTGTCGGCACTGATTCCGGTGTGTTCTTCACCGAAAATGGAGGACAGCAATGGTATAGTATCTCTCAGGGATTACCAAATGTACCTGTCTGCGATATGAAGATTCACGAGATAGAACGTTTCATGGTGATCGGAACCTATGGATGTTCTGCGTATAAGATCGATCTTGATGATATCATTGTGAGTACCGATCCCCAGCAGCATGAAGTTCTCTCACATCTGTATCAGAATTATCCCAATCCTTTCAATCTCTCCCAGCACAGAGAAACTCAGATATCCTATACACTGGAAAGACCTTCACATGTTGAAATTTCTTTGTACAACATAAAGGGACAATTGGTCAGAACATTGATTAAGAAGAATGTACCAGCGGGAGATCATTATGTAAGATGGGATGGAAAAGATGCCCGTGGAACTGAAGTTCCTGCTGGAACGTATCTCTATCAATTATCAATTGATGACCAAATAATACATGTTAACAAATGCACAATAATACAATAAAAAAGGAGTTCTCATGAAAAAACTACTGATTACACTAATAACTCTCACGATACTTCCCTCGTTACTACTGGCAACACCAATGAATGTTGTAGGTGAAGTGTTTACTTCAACTACTTGAGGATACTGTCCGTCAGCCCGGGCCGGGTTGAGAGACTTAGCAAATAATTTCGATAACTTTATTCCTCTTTTCTGGCAGAGCTCAAGCGGTTATGTGGGTATGCCCAGTCCGAATTACAGTGTCAGAGGAGGGATGTATGGTGTAAGTGGTATTCCACACGCACGTTTTGGCGGTTACATTTCTGAAGTCGGAGGAATGGGTAGCGGAAGTATGTATAATTACTACCTTCCACATTATAATACATTAAATGCACTTGATAGCCCACTTAGTATAGATATTTCAATGGATCTATCCACACGTTCGACAGTTGATATTCAGGCAGATGTTGAAGTTACCAGTAATATTACGACAACAAATAACAAATTGATCTTTCTTCTCTCCTACAAATACAATGATGACTACACCTGCGCAGTTGTAGCGTATCATGAAGTAAACTTCAATTTGACTACAGTGGGACAAACAGAAACCTTTACCCATTCTTTCACTTATGATCCAGACTGGATCGTACCTGATCTAAGGGGAGTTGTTCTGGTGCAAACCTTCTCGGGAAATCTTATGATCCTTCAGGCAGCAACTTGTGGAGTGGATGGATTGTTCCCGATGTTCAGCAGTAATGTGCAGTCCGGTCCTCCGGAATTGGGTGTGCAGTTCTATAACGAATCCTATCCAAGTACCGGTATCACTTCATATGAGTGGGATTTCGATGGTGATGGAACGTGGGACAGTACTGAGGAAAATCCCTATTTTCTCTATGATGCCCCTGGTTCCTATGACGTAATCCTTCGTATTTCCGATGGTATTGACCAGGCGACCACAACAGCAGAAGATTTCATCACTGTTACCTCAACTTCCAATATTATTGGCGACCTTTCTGGAGTGTGGACAGAGACATACAGTCCATATACGATTACTGATAATGTGAATATCAAAGATGAAGCAACGCTGGAGATTGGACCCAACGTGGAAGTTCGCATAAACAACAGCAGCAAGATGACTGTCGAAGGTACACTGCTTGTTGCCGGAGATGAACGAGGAAATGTTTTGTTCACAACTGATAATAACTGGAAAGGCATCTACTTCTTCTTATCGCCTTATGATAACCTCTTATCCTATGCTACTTTCACTAATTGCACGGAATCTGCAGTGGATATTAATAATTCAACAGTTACTGTAACTAATTGTACATTCTATGAAAATTCTACAACAACTCAGAAGGGACCAGCAATCAATGTATTAAATTCTGATGATGTAGAAATATCATGGAGTAAGTTTGCGAATAATACGAGCACAAGTCTTGCTGGAGCGATCAGCTTAGATAATTCATCACCATTGATCGAAAGAAATATCATTGTAAACAATGAAGCAAACTTTGCTGGAGCTTTCAGCTTGAAAAATACATCTTCCCCTGATATTATTAACAATACGATTGCAAACAACCTTTCGAACTGGGCTGCGTTCTATATGTTCTCAGATTCCAATCCGAATATCGAGAATTGCATAATTATCAGCACGGAAGAAGTTTTCATAAACTTCTCATGTGCTCCGATAGTGAACTATACAAATCTTTCTGGTGGATATACTGGAACAGGAAACATAGATGTCGATCCATTATTTGTCAATCCTACAGCTGGTGATGGTCCGACCTATGATGGTCTTGCAGCTGATTGGAGTCTGCAGGAAAATTCTCCCTGCATTGATGCAGGAAATCCTGCATCACCACCAGACCCGGATGGCACAATTGCAGATATGGGAGCGCTGTACTACCATCAAAATGTGTCGGTGGATGAACCTCATGCTCAGGATATACTTATCCAGAACTATCCTAATCCATTTGTACATGAAACAACAATTTCCTATTCGCTCCCCGCTGGTGTAACAACAGGTTCGATTGAGATATATAACATCAAAGGTGAACTTGTTAAGCAGTTCGAATTGAATACCACAAGTGAAGATCAGAATGTCACCTGGAACGGACTGGATGAAGCTGGCAATGGTGTTGCAAACGGTATCTATTTCTATAAACTCGAAACAGATACAATTGAGCGAATAGAGAAAATGATCCTTATGAAATAAACAAAAATTTATACACACAAGAGAGCAGGATAATTAATATTTTCCTGCTCTCTTTTATAGAAAAACTTCCGATTGTCCGAGTTTACGATTCCGCTCGAACAATAAATCATAGTAAGCCGACAGAAGACATTGATATTTATAGTCTAAATGTATGAAAAAAAATTGACAAGGTTTCGGGGGAATTTATTTAGAAAGTTAAATAACACAGGAGGAGCAAATGAAGAAAATAGTAATTTTAGCTTTTCTACTGCTATTGAGTTCATCAGCATTTGCAGTCTATCAGGTTGGAGATGTAGTTGATAATTTTAGCTGGACGGACAGTAATGGTGAAACTCACTCAATTTATGATTTGATAGATGCCCAGAAAGCAATCGTATTTTTCTGGGGAGGTACTGGTTGAAGTGGCTGTGTTTCGGCGGCGCCGCAACTTGAAACTATCTGGCAGAACTACCAATCAACTGGACATGTATATATTGTATCGGAGACAAACTGGTCTGCTTATGGAGCAACCTATCCCTATGCTGCAGAAATTAACTCGATATATTGGGATTATGGCAACGGATATATTCCATTCTTTGCAGTCATTGGTGGAGGATATGTATTATATTATGGAGATAATGGCGTGAGTAGTGTACCTTCTGCACTAGACGATGCAATCGCTTCACTTGGAATGTATGCAAACTTCGAAGCAAACATCACACAAGGTCCTCCTCAACTTGGAGTGCAATTTACTAGCACCTCATCTGGTAATCCTGATACATGGGAATGGGATCTTGATGGTGATGGAACCATAGATAGTTATGAAGAAAATCCTTTCTGGCTGTATGATGCAGTAGGTTCTTATGACGTATCTTTAACCATTTATGAAGGTACTGAATCGAATACTCTTACGGAAGATGATTTCATCACAGTGACAGATCCATCAAATATCTACGGCAACGTTGCGGGTACATGGACTTCTGCATACAGTCCGTATGTGATAACAGGAACTACAACTATTCAACCAGGATGCTTACTGAATATAGAACCGAATACAGAAATCATTGTGAATGGTAATTCGAAACTTGAGGTGAAAGGACAAATCATTGCACAGGGTTCTGAAAGAGGATTGATCGAATTCTCAACTAATGACCAGTGGAAAGGTATTAAGATCATTGATTCTTCGGAAGATAATGTGATTGATTACTGTTATTTCACGGGTGCGACAGAAAGTGCGGTTGAAATTGAGAATTCTTCCGCTGAAATCCTTAACAGTATATTTTATGAGAATTCTAATACTTCTCAAAAGGGACCCGCTATCAATGTGATAGAAACTAATGATGTCTTGATCTCAGGAAATTCTATTTCCAATAATACTAGTTCAATTCTATCTGGAGGTATTGTCCTGGATAATTCATCATGCACGATAAGCCACAACATCATAGTGAATAATGAAGCAATGTTTGCAGGTGCAATAGGCATGAAGAACGGTTCGGATGCAGCTTTGGTAAATAATACTATTGCAAACAATATTGGAAACTATGCATGCATCTATCTTCTTTCTTCAAGTCCGATAGTGAATAACTGCATTCTTATCCATGATGGTTTGATCTTCACGACTTTTAGTAGCAGTCCAACAGTCACTTACTCTTGCGTAACAGGTGGCTACACAGGAACCGGTAATATTAGTGATGATCCCTTATTCTTAGATCCAACAACCGGAGACGGTCCAACTTATGACGGATTAGCAGCTGATTGGAGTCTTCAGGATACTTCACCATGTATTGATACAGGTGACCCGGCATCACCACCCGATCCAGATGGCACAAGAGCTGATATGGGTGCGCTTTATTACCATCATCAGATTTCAGTGGATGATCCTTACATTGAGACGATCTATATAAGTCAGAATTCTCCCAATCCTTTCAAGGGTTCAACAGCTATTTCATACTCTTTGCCAAAAAATTGTACTCATGCAACTCTCACAATTTACAATATCATCGGAGATAAAGTAAATGAATTTACACTTGATGACACACAAGGCACTATTGTGTGGAATGGGTTGAATTCAAGTGAAAAACCCGTGGCAAGCGGAATTTATTTCTATAGATTGCAAGGAGATTCCATTTCTCAGACCAGAAAAATGGTCTACATGAAATAATCGATTTCTTTTCGAATATTATCGGTTGAGAGGAAGGAACTGGTGTTCCAGCTGGTCTTCAAAACCAGTAGTGAGCGGATAACACCGTCCATGGCAGGTTCGATTCCTGCCCTCTCGGCCATTTTTTATTAATGAACAGGAGAGAACATGAAACATCCATGTTTGACGCAGACACACAGGAGGATGATTAAATTATATAGAATATCTATGAATACCCACGAGATGATCTCGTGGCAAATCAAAAAGGAATTTTAATTATATGAACAAGAAAGATCTCAGAAATATTCCCGGTGTTGATATCTTACTAAAGAAAGAAGTTTTCCAATCATTACAAATAGAATTCGGAGAAGAGCTGGTAAAGGAAGCGATAAGAGAATCAATCAAGGAACTTAGAAGCGATATTTTGAGTGGTAAGAAGCTTCCTGAGGAAGAAGTAATAATTCATCAAATTTTATCACGAGTGTACTCAATCGGAAGACAGTCTTTGAAAAAAGTTGTAAATGCAACAGGGATCGTCCTTCATACGAATCTGGGCAGGGCTCCTCTCGGAAAGAAAATATCACAGGATGTTGCTTCTATTATTGAAGGGTACTGTAATCTTGAATTTGATCTTAAAACTGCCAAACGTGGGCATAGAGAGTATCATATTACAGATTTGATACGATACACTACCGGTGCAGAAGATGCGATCGTCGTGAATAATAATGCGGCGGGTGTTTTTCTTGCTTTGCATACTTTTTCTTTGGGTAAAGAAGCACTTATTTCACGCGGCGAGTTGATAGAAATAGGTGGATCGTTCCGAATTCCTGATATTATGAAGCAGAGTGGTGCGATCATGATCGAAGTCGGAACCACAAATCGCACACAATTAGCAGATTATAAACAAGCAATAACCGAAAATACTGCCGTAGTGTTCAAAGCACATAAATCTAATTATTCGATCAAAGGTTTCTCAGAAGAAGTCGAAACGAAAGAATTAGCACACTTTGCTCACGAGAATAATCTGCTCTGCATTTTTGATATGGGTTCTGGATTACTCAGAAAGCCGAAAGGACTCCCTGTGAAACATGAACCTGATGTGCGAAGTGCCTTACAGTCTGGTGCAGATCTTGTGATGTTCAGTTGTGATAAACTTCTCGGAGGACCTCAGGCTGGAATAATAGCAGGAAAGAAAATTTTAATAGAGCAATTACGAAGATCTCCTTTAATGAGAGTGTTAAGAGTAGGAAAGATGACAATTACTGCACTTTCATCAGTACTGAGAAGCTATCTCAAGGATGAGACGCTCTTCAATACTATACCTGGTTTTAGAATGCTGAATCAGAGTGATAGAATAGTGAAAAATCGTGCGGAAAAATTTGCAAATCTTTTGAATGAATCTTCAATTAAGAATACAATAATACCAAGTACAGCTCATACGGGAGGTGGTTCTCTGCCGGATTTAGATATTCCCAGCTACGCAATACAACTTGATCTGGAGAAAGAGGAAATTACTCCCGAAGTACTCTATCATTCACTACTTATGATCGATAAGCCTGTTTTGGGAATCCTGAAAGAGGGCGAGATCATTTTTGATGTCTATACACTTGATAATAACGATGTGAAACACTGTGCGGAGAGTATCATCAAAATAGTAACACAGGATTAGGTTCATGAAACATCTCATTATGGGAACTGCAGGACATGTAGATCACGGGAAGACTGCGCTTATTCAATCTCTTACACAATATGATTGCGATACCCATAAAGAGGAAAAGGAGCGGGGAATTACGATACATCTTGGATTTACACATCTCGATCTTCCGAATGGAAACAGTATTGGCATAATTGATGTTCCGGGGCACAAGGATTTCATAAATACAATGATAGCAGGAGCGAGTACTATAGATTTCGTTCTCTTTACCATAGCTGCAGACTCGAGTATTATGCCTCAGACCAGAGAACATCTGCAGATCATGGAGTTGCTCGGTATCAAAAGAGGAATCATCGCAGTGACCAAAACTGACCTGGTTGATGACGAGATGCTTGAACTGGTTGAGATGGAAATTCAGGATTTTATTGAAGAAACGTTCCTTGCGGATGCTCCAATTATCAAGACATCCGTTGTTGATGGAACGGGGATTGATAAGCTTATACAGTGTATTGAAGATATTACTGCAACAATTGAAGAGCGTTCTGAAGGGGAATTTTTCAGAATGTATATCGATCGAATTTTCACGGTACAAGGATTTGGTACAGTAGTGAATGGTTCAGTACTCAAGGGGAAAGCAACCAAATCTACGAAACTCTACCTATTACCTGGCGAGAAGACGCTTCGAATTCGCGGTCTTGAGCATCATGGTGAGAAAGTTGATCTTGTGAGAACTGGTGATAGGGCGTCGCTTAATGTGACAGGTTTGGATATTGATGATTTTGAAAGAGGTATGCTTCTTTCAGAAAAATTGATTAAACCGACGAAGATGATTGATGCTGAAATAACATTGTTTGAACACGAAAGAGCATTGTCTGTTTGGAATCATGCGCTCTTTTTGATGGATACGTTTGAGGATCAAGTCAGAATCCATCTTCTTGATAAGGATGCGTTAACCAAGGGAGAAAGAGGATTTGTGCAGATAAATCTTGATAAAGCATGTTATCCATTATATGGAGATTCTTTTATCATAAGAAGTACTTCCAATGATATTACGCTTGGCGGGGGTAAAATTCTCGATCCTTATCCCCTGCACCATAAAAGAAGAACTGAAAAGGTTCTCAGTGAACTTCGTGAAATTTCAGATAAAGGTCTTATGGGTTTCATATCTGCTGAAGTGAAGAAAAACCAGTCACTAGTCACGCTTACAGAACTCGCACTTATGACAAACACCAAGAAAGATATTCTCTTTGAGCTTGTAGTATCAGATAAATCCGATTCTATAGATTTTTATAAAATGGACAATGAATTGCTCCTCTATTCAAAAGATAAATCAAAAAAACTATGGAATAAAATTCTATTTGAACTCAGGAAGCATCATCATTCTCATCCACTTGTACAAAAAGGAAAAACATTTGAAGAGCTGGCAGGCATCTTAGATATGAACGGAGAGAATCAACAAAAATTTTTATCTATGGTATTGAAAGAAATGATCGATAGGGGGTTTTGTAAGCAAGTGGAAAAAACCTATGCGTTAACTGAACAGCAGAATGAGATTACTTCTGACCAGCAAGAAAAGATAGATTTCATTAACACTCTATTCATCGAGCTTGGATTGAATGTTCCCGCACCTGGTGATTTGATTGCTCTTGCTCAAAAAAAAAGAATTTCAGAGAAGGAACTCGAACAAATAGTTGAGTATCTTGTTGAGAAAAAACTCATTGTGCCGATTGAAGGTTTTTTCATTCATGCTTCAATTATTGAGGACGCTCAAAAAAAGTTACTTGATTATCTTCATTCTCATGATACCATTACTGTAGCGGAATTCCGTGATATTCTTGGTGGGAATAGGAAAGTTGGATTGTTGCTATTAGTACATTTTGATGGTGAAGGAATAACGGTACGAAAAGGGGATTACAGGATTCTTTCTCAAAAATGGATTAATAAAAAATCTTAATGTAATCATTCTATCTTTATAACAACATGTAAATAACGATTGTATTCTCAAGTCATTACCTGAAAAAGTTGACGTAGTAAAATAGCACAATATAGATAAATTATGAATATAGAATATTACTATTCGAACTGAATATGGATTTATATGAAGCAATCTGAGTTATTGGATATCCTATCAGGTTTCATTTTGAGATACAATTCTGAGAAACCTGTAAAAGTGGGTATTGATGGCATTGATGCTTCAGGTAAAACCACTATCGCCGATTTGCTGGTAGAACACATAAAAAAGCTCACTAGCAGAGAAGTAATACGTGCATCGATAGATGGATTTCATAATCCAAAGCATATCAGGATGAGCAGGGGAGAAGTATCACCGATTGGTTATTTTGAGGATTCATTTGATTATTCAAAATTACGAGAAGTGCTGCTCGATCCTTTATGTAAAAGCAATGATTCAGAAATAAGAACTCGGATATTTGATTATAAAAAAGATACTCCTGTACATGATGAACCAATAAGCATTTCCAGAGATGCGATTCTGATCTTTGATGGAATATTTCTCATGCGTAAGGAAATATCTGACTACTGGGATATAACCGTTTTTTTAAAGGTAGATTTTTGTGAAGCGTTGAAACGTGCAATCAAGCGTGATGGAATATATTTTAATAATATAGATTTACTCAAAGAGAAATATGAGAAACGCTATTTTCCTGCGCAAGAAATTTATTTTGAGAAATATAAGCCTGAGGAAAAAGTAAATATTGTTATTGATAATAATGATTATCACAATCCTGCATTGACAATAATAAAGATTCCCAATTCAGTTTCAGTGGACTACGCCTTCATAAACAAATTGAGTATGACGTTGAGTTAAGATTAATTTATGAAAGAGAATACTCCGATAAAGAAAATAATACATATAGACATGGACGCATTCTTTGCGGCAGTTGAGGTGCGAGATCATCCTGAATATAAGGGTAAACCCCTGATCGTTGGAGGTGATCCGGGCAGCAGGGGAGTTGTCGCCACCTGTTCTTACGAAGCAAGAAAATACGGGATCCATTCAGCAATGGCAAGCGCAATTGCCTATAAACTCTGTCCCCATGCAATTTTTGTTCATGGACGTTATGAAGTGTATAGTCAGATCTCAAAACAGATAAGAGGTATTTTTGATGAATTTTCTCACTTGGTTGAACCTGTCTCCATCGACGAAGCATATTTGGATGTTACCTACAATAAAAAAGGGATGAAATCTGCTACACTCATTGCAAAAGAGATCAAAAAGAGGATACTCGAGAAAACCAAACTTACTGCTTCTGCAGGTGTGTCGTATAATAAATTCCTGGCAAAAGTTGCTTCTGATATGGAAAAACCTGATGGACTGGTTGTTATACCTCCTGAAAAAGCAAAAGAAGTGCTTGAGAAGCTTCCCATTGGTAAATTCTATGGTATCGGGAAAATCACAGAAAAAAAGATGAAGAACCTTGGAATTCACTGTGGTAAAGACCTGAAAGCACAATCGTTGGAAGAACTCGTTCGTCATTTTGGTAAGACAGGGAAATACTATTATTATGTTGTTCGTGGGATTGATAAACGGGAAGTCACTCCAGAGCGAGAAAGAAAATCGATAGGGAATGAGAATACATTTGCTGTTGATCTCGATGATCCAGATGCAATGAAAGATTATCTGCAACAATGTGCAGAAAAAATCGAGGAACGGATGAAGAAACATAATGCTCTTGGTAGAACGATAACTCTGAAGATCAAGTATCCCGATTTCTATCAGGCGACAAGAAGCAGGACTATCAATAAACCAACAAATGATAAGCACATCATTTATTCAACAGCCACGAAATTACTTGATGAGACACTTGTGAAGCAGTGCAGAGTGAGACTGCTGGGCATTAGTGTCTCGAATCTTGAAAAGGATGGGGTAAATCTCCCGCAACAACTTACTCTCAGGTTCTAATGAAACAATCATGTTAAGTGCAAACACACAAAAGCATGATAAAAACATATAGAAAATTATATGAATAGCCACGAGATAATCCGGTGGAATTATCCTAAAGATTTTCACAGGTCGAGAATCCTTTGGCTATGCAAAAAGGGAATTTTAATCATGAAAAAGCCATCTTCTTACTTAGGTGGAAGGCACGAAATTGATATTCTTACTGCTTACTCATGATGTTCATGTTCAAGATCTGCAAGAGAACCTTCCGTAAAGAGATAGTTCTTCAACTCATGACCAAATATTGGATCCTGACGGCGAATCCATTCTAAAAGCATTGCGGCATGCTCTTTTTCTTCGTCACGGTTGTGTGCAAGGATTGCTGCAAGTTCTTCATCATCGCAAGCATCAACTCGTTGGTTATACCAGTCAACAGCTTCCAGTTCTTCAATCAATGAGTTCAATGCACGGGTCATGTCCTGCGTTGCATTGGTCAAATCGTTTTGATGTTCATGTTTACAATCACACATGTGTACCTCCTGTAATAATTCTTGCGCCATAAAATAAGTGAATCTGGAATATATGCAAGGAATTGTTGTGTAACTAACTTCCTGCACTTAGAAAAGTGAGCACATATCTTTCATTGTTGGCACATATAGTTGAGTAAAAGCAAGCTAAAAATTTCAACGATTCGCATTGTCCTTGGCAATTTATTATTAAAAGAAAACAAAAACATTACTTTTTTTGAAAGGAATCCACATGGGCAATAAAAATATTTCTTCTTTGCACCTGCCTGTAAGTTTAAAGTATTTACCTGCCGCACAAGCATATATCGAGGAACTCGGACGGCTGGTGAATTTTTCCAGAAAGGATATTACGCTTTTTAACGTAGCTGTAGAGGAAGCAATTACGAATGTAATAAAACATGCTTTTTTACCAGAACAAGAAGAGCATTTTGATATACTCTGCGAGATAAATTCAATAGAATTTAAAGTTATAATTAGGGATAAAGGGCTTCCTTTCGATCCAAATCGGGTAGAAGAATTCTCCGCCGAACAATCACTTGAAGGAATTGAACAGCGAGGGCTTGGATTCAAATTGATGAAAGGAAGTGTCGACAAAATATCATTTCACAACCTCGGATATGGGGGAAAGGAAGTACGGCTTATAAAATTCGTCGACCAAAAACATATCGATGAGTATTTCAAAGAATCTCAGATGGAAGCATATGAGGAACCAACTCATATAGATAAAAAAAATCTGGTGAAAATTCTCTTCACTACCATGCTTCTCAAGCCAGAACAGGCAATCGAGATTTCTCAATGTGCCTACAGAACCTATGGATATACCTATTTCATGGAGAATATTTATTATCCTGAACGTCTCATAGAAATGAATAAAACCGGTGAACTTATCTGTTCAGTAGCAGTTACTGATGAAACAAATGAAGTGATGGGACATGCTGCACTTGAATTTTTAGGTAAAAGAAGTAAGGTTCCGGAACTCGGTATGGCATTTACAAAACCAAAATTCCGCGGTCAGGGATGTATGACCAGATTGAATGAGCTACTCGATGAACTTGCAGGAAAAAGAGGAATAAAAGGCATTATGGCTGATGCCGTTACTACTCATCCTTTTTCGCAAAAGGCATTGCATAAATGTGGGTATAAAGCATGTGGTATAAGACTCGCGATGGATCCTCCAAAAACCTTCAAAGGCATGAAAGATCAGGGTACACAACGGGAATCCATGATTATTGTATATAAGAAGCTCGTGGATCAGGATGTTGAGATTTATGCCCCTATGCATCATAAGAGTATGATTGAAAAAATTTATAACAATATAGGACTGGATGCTATAATTAATACTCCCAAAAATCTCAAGGAAGAAAAAGATAAATTTGTGCAATCAGATATTGAAGTTGAGGTAATGGAGTCTATCGCTTGGGCATGTCTGTATGTCAACGCTGTCGGAAAATATTTTGAGGAAGAGATCAAGCAACGTGTACGAGAACTTTGTATGAAAAAGATAGAAGTGATTGAACTGCAGATCGATATGTGTGATAACAATTTGATGAAATGTGTTCCACAACTTGAAATGTTTGGATTTTTCTTTGCTGGTGTTCTTCCCGATGATGATAAGCAGTTTCTCGTATTACAATATCTCAACAATGTACCTATTGATTATGATAAAATAGTCTGTGCCTTCGAGTTCTCACAGGAATTGAAAGCGTATGTGAAGAATTGCGATCCAAACCAAATGTAAAGTTGTAGAAACTTCTTCAATCGCAGTTTTATCCAGACAATTAGATTACGTCTCCTTTTTAATAAAGAGTTTATCAAGATTTAAGATCTGATGCAACAGGACAGCGAGTATCGTGGTGGTGGGTAGAGGATCGGTGAAAAAAGTTCTTATAAATTCAGGAGCGTGTGCATACAGTTCCGGTAACATCGCAGTGCTCTACCAAAACATAAGAGAGATCCCTACAACGAAAGTCTTACTTATAGCGATCACAATAAAGGGTATGAGGAGCTTGAGATCTATTGTGATATTCTTGAATTCCGGTCCGAAATAAGGAAGAGTAAATAAGGATTTGTGCTGTATTGCAAAAAGATTTTACCATTATTCTTTAAACCTGCGCCTGCTTTGCTGGGTTTTGGAGATAATCGTTGGTATTGGTAATTGCGAGGAAGTTTTCTGCCTTCAGAATTAATAATTTTCATCCGATTGCCAATTTATTGGATTATTGATGATGTATTGCCGGATGTTATTTAATTCGTTTTCATTGCGGATAATGTGTTCGTAATAATTGCGTTGCCATAATTTCCCGGGAAATGGCGGCCATCCGTTTTGTTTAACACCACGAATATATTCATTGGTGGTCATTGTTTTAAACCATTGCACCACCCGATGTAGGTGTGAATCTGCGTGTTCGCCCGTTTTATTGGGGCAGACACATCGATCTGCCCCTACGGTGACGGGGGGCATGTTTGCAACAATAAAATGAACATGGTTGGGCATACATATAAATGCATCGTGTTGTATATCGGGAAATTTGTTTTCCAATTCATGATACCATTGCACAACCATGTTTCCCGCATCATTCAATGCCGTTTTCCCGGCCACAATTTCCCCGAACAAACATTCCCGGTTGTTGGTGCACATGGTTACAAAATACGCACCGGATGATGAATAATCATATCCCTGCAATCGAATCGATCGACGATGATGGATGTCCGGATTGTATTTCATTCTTTTCCCTCCACAAGCGTATCTCCTTCTATGTCAGGCCGTAGAGTTGATAGACCATCTGGTCAATCTCCCGCTCCAGCGTTGCTGTGTGCAGGCTCGAAACGGAAAAATTAACTTAAAATAACTTCTCCTGACCAGACTTTTGTTCAATATAAAACAATCGCCTCTTCGAATAAAACTGATTCCTAAGCCGCTTTACATCATCAGGTGCCGTCTTTTCCTTTGGAAAGAAGCTGATCATAATGCGATTGTAATATTCAAATCGGCTATTTTTATTTCTTGGGTTTTCAATGATTCTCTTAAACATGTCACAATAAAGGTCGGCTAATTCTTCTCTGTACTTTGAAGCCTTACTTTTCTCGATGCCGTGAATAATGCTTGTGCTGACGCCCAATACCGCGTCACAAAGTTGAATAATATTTGAACGCCGATCTTTTTTATGATCTTTGGGCAAGAATATGATCTTGTTGCAATTGAATGTAATATTTTCTTCTTCTTGTTTCAGTTTATAAATGACATGCCATGGGAAATACTCGCTATAAGATTGCTGGCCTTCTTCATGGTAGATATTTTCCACGATTACTTGACTGCCACCAAAAAAGACCTTTAGAGCATACAAAACAGACGTACTGAAGAAACGGTTATACTTGCTATTGAATGCATCGTTGGTATCAAATTCCTCTCTTATCAGAAAAGAATCGTTTAAGCCGAGAATGTAAGAATAGAATGTGTTTTTACTCCTGTTCGGGTTCAGAATGTATTCGAACCATCTCTTACAAATATTCTTGGTGTCGGCAATGCGTATGTCGCTCCAATGAACGACTTTATTGTTCATTTCGTAGTATGGTGAATGCTCATCAAAATTACCCATGAACCTTTCGTGTATGATGTCATCGAGTAATGGATTGTTCAAATCTTCTACGATTATTCCAATGTAATGCCAGATATTTTTTGTGTAAGGACATTCTTTTCCATACACTTCGTCGGCATAAATATTGACGCTAACCGGTTTTTGGATGTCCACATTTCCGAACAAATCCATCAAGACTCCACACCCTCCACAATCCGGATCTCCTCCTCTGTCAGGCCATAGAGGTCATAGACCATCTGGTCAATCTCCCGCTCCAGCGCCTTTACCTTTGCCTGCTTCTGCGGGATTGTCGATGGATATAGTAAAGATAGTCCATAAGAGCATGTCGATTATCTAACGGCCTTTTTGTATGGTCGCTTTTTCTATAACTATAGAATTCTAGGTGAGCATCCGGTAATTGCTTCAAAAAGCTATGAGCTTTCGTTGCACCTCCGGATTTCAGAGCAGTCAAAATGTGCAAGCTTTTTCTCGCGCGAGTAAGAGCCACATAAAAAGCGTTTTTTGTTACCCATTTCATGTTTACATCATCAAAACCAATAATGATTACGTGATCCGCAGATAAACCCTTAGAACCAACGATAGTCATCAATTCAACAGCACCCATCTTCTTTACTTCGATTTCTTCTAACTCGGCTTCTTCCTCCTCTTCGTGTTCCAATTTCACTACTTCTCCCTGACTGATAGCTTTCCGCTCCATGTCACTTTGAAGTTTCTCCCTATCGGCCACCGAGATGAGCCTGGAGATCTGATCCACTTTTTCAGCAGCAGACCTCTCACCGTCCAGAACAGTTTTAATTTTGCTGCATTTGGCCAATGCGTCCTTAATTTCTTGAAAATCCAAGTCCCAAAGGCATTTGTCATCCTGCATGGCCCTGGCAATGAGCTTATGAACTTTCTCTTCCGAGACCCCTTCATAATAGAGCACTTTCCGAAAAGTGAAATTGTTATTGGGATTGTTTGCAAGCGAATAATAGCTTAGCAATTGATAATAATCCTCCGAAAACGACCTCGTCTCTGTTTGATATTCTGATACGATTCTTTTTATCTTGTCCTTCGATTCCCTATAAAAATTGACTTCTTTCGCTGGTGTCAAAATCAATAGGTATGCATCTTTTGGCTCATCGGCTTCCAATTGCCCCTTGCGCTCATCAATTTCTGCTTTGTTATCAGCAACGAACTTTTCGATGTAATCAACGGCGGTTTGTGGGGTAGCGCACGCGATAACTTGGACTTTCGGTTCATCGCTGTTGGTCATTAATGGCAAGTAGATTTTTGCTATGCAATCCGTTTCTCTATGCTGCTGAATAAAATGATCGGCGGCTTTCGTGATGTGGAAACTGCTCCTGCTACAGAAAGGCAGCATGCCCTTAGCATAAACCTTGTCTTTATACAGATTGCGAATGAGCGTTGGTTTGCCTGATTTCAGCTTTTCGTAAAGAACTTGCTCATCGTCTCCGACAACAAGTAGACCTTTCGGGTTATCTACCAATTGGTTTATGAGCGCTTCTTCGGCAAGGTTGAAGTCCTGATATTCGTCAATGATGAAGTATTTATCTTCATTTAAACCAGGATCTTCTGCTAACGCCTTTGTGGCGCGCAAAATCAAATCAGCGAAGCCAGCCGCATTGTAAAATCGGCAAAGCTTGAAATAGGTTTCTTTAAGCTCTTGCCATTCGTCAGATTCCTCAAAGTTACTATCATGCAACTGTTCCTCAAACTTCTTCCATGTAAAGACGCCTCGGTCTAAGTCAGGATAAAAAGCGAGCACATCACCCCACACGACTTCTTTCCAAAACTGGCCTATGATGCGAAAATGTGGACTAAATGGCCATTCGGTTGTTCCATGATTTTTTTCAACAATACTACGAGCAAATTTATGCAAGGTGGACACTGTGATTTTGTCTTTTTGTTCGGCGGTTAGTTTTTCGTCGCGCTCAATATCATTCTGCAAATCCGCCACTAATTTTCTAACAAAGCTCGTTACAACAACGCTTGCGCCTTGGTCTTGCTGATACCAGTGGTCAATCCTGTCCAGGAAGAGGTGGCTTTTGCCTGTCCCCGGACCAGAGACAATCAAAAATTTAGTGGCACCGTGCTGCGCAATTTCCGACGCGTTATTGTTGCGATATTCCGTTCGCCCGGCGTTATCCAAGGCATCAAGCTCACCGCGCAATGTTCGCAATTCAGACGCTTCAAACGGAGAGCCGTCGTCATTGATAAGGAATCGTATGGTCATCTTTGCGAGCTTTCAACAATTTTAATTTCCTCTGGCGTGAGTCCATATAGTTTGTAGACCATCTGGTCGATTTGTTTTTCGTATTCCTTAACCTGCGCCTGTTTGGCGGGGTTTTGCAGATAATCTTTGTCTTTGGTGATGGAAAGAATTTGGTCGACAATATCAACAAATCTACCCTGCACAGTGCTATCAATATTTTTTACTGGAAGATCATAATAATGATATATCTTTGCTTTTGTAAAAGCTCCTTTTGTTTTATCAAATGTTTTGAGTCTCATCAAGTATTGAAACAAGCAAGAATTCAATAATGCTAATATATATTTTAAGCTATATTTTTCATCAATCTGGATCGCATTATACAATGATGACATAACATAATAACCGTTCTCGTCATAAGTAGCAGTTATCTCTTTTCCAGCTTCTCTAATTAATATCTTTGGTTGTTCAAATATTCTTGGATCGCGAGGGCATGCTAAATGATCCCCATAAAAAATATATAGCCTAGGATCAACTAATGACCATTTTTTGATATGCTTTCCGCCTACTATGGGTTTGTATGAATTGTTTATTTTTTTCCTATGTATATACTTTTTATCGTTTCCTGATTTAATTGCCTGTCTAATATCAATAATCTTTTCTAAATTGACAGTATCTTTTTTTAATTTTAATAAAAGATCAGCATGCTGATAGGATCTTATTGAAAATATGGCGTAATCCTGCTTCAAGAAATACTCATTGGGAATATCTTGTTTGTTAAAAACGAAATCCATCGAATAACCAGTCCTCACTTTATGGCTTTTTTCTGGTACTTGCTTCTTTACACCTAAAATCATTGAGTGTACAACAGCACTATCAAATATGCTATCATCCAATTCAATAATTAGCTCAATGCTGTTTTTAATAAGCAATTGTTTTCTGACATTTTCTTCAAAATAATTATCTATGAAGGTACTTGGGATAATATATATTAGATACCCATTTTCTTTGTTTAAACTAATTCCCTTAAGAATAAATACTGAATAAGCATCTATTTTGAACTGAAGTTCAATAAATAGTTTACGAAGATTCGCCTTTTCTTTTTTTGTAAAGATATTGCCATAAGGCGGATTGGCAATCACCACATCAAAACCGCCTTTTTCATGAAACACCTCGGAAAAATACACCTCAAAATCAAATTCGGTATGACCATTGGTAATCTGGCTGATCAGGTCATCGATCTGTTTTTTGTATTCCTGCTTTTTACTGGGATTGGTTTCGTCGAAGTAGAGCGGTTTCAGGCGTTCCAGCTCGGCAAACAGTTGGTGGTTGAACAAGTTCTTTTCCACACCCAGCAGCGAATTCCCGCACACGATCTTATAATCCAGATTCGGCAGCGGCTTGATGTTCTTGATGTCCTCCTCATCCACCATCAACGACAGCCAGAGCCTTAGTTTGGCAATTTCAACTGCGCCGGGGTCTATGTCCACGCCGTAGAGGGAATGCTCAATGCAACGGCGTTTGAATTCATAATCTGAGCGTGGCACAGACATTCTTGTCTGTGTGTGTATTTTATTACAGGCAAGAATGCCTGTGTTACCTTCACAGGTAGGAATGCCTGTGCTACCTTCTTCATATACCCAATACTGTTTCTCTGATAAATTGGCTTTTATCGGGTTTTCGGTGATATAGCGAATAAAGTGCTGATACTGGGCTTCGCTGCGAACGATATGGTCATAGGATTCATCCATCCAAAATCTATGACCGGTCTTGTTTAACAACTGATTTATTCTTCTTGAACTCGCACCTTTAATTCCTTTTAGCAATTCAGAAAGTGAATGTCCTGCCAATGGCTCAAGAAGGAGATGGACGTGATTCGGCATGATGACTCCAGCATGAAGCAGGAATCTCTCCCCGTTGAAACGAAGAATACATTCCTTCACAATTTCCCGGATTTTCGGTTTTCTCAAGGCGCAAGAACCATGACCCGCATCAAGCCACTTTTCCAGACGATCTCCAAAACGTTTATTATATTCTTTCCATTCTTCGTCGCTCCAGGGTTCGGGATGTTTGCTTTTCCAATGATCTCGTTCCGCTTTCCACACATTTAGTTTTCCCTGAGGTATAGAATCCGCAAGCCGAAAGGTAATCCAATAAATAGCGCCAGGCTTTTTCCAATGGGGCAGGTTACGGTGGGTAATGGTAACATCATCATTCTTGTTTGCGGGAGTGTTATTAGTTTCATCACAGGCAGGAATGCCTGTGTTACTCTTATTTATCAAAAATACCGAGAGCACATTTCTTGCGCGCACGATTTCGTTCATCATACCCACGGGAAAGGCGCCGGAACCCACGGCCGGGTCGCAGACGGTGATGTCTGCCAGCCACTTATCGATTAATTCAGCGTTTTCGCGAATACTGTCGGAGAGCAGGGCAGTATATTCCGTGGATTTCTGGATGCCATTTTTGATCTTTTCCTGTTTGATAAGGGCCGTGGCTTCATGCTCGGTGATCATTTCCCCGACTTCGATCAGGTCTTCAATGTCCTGGCGGTTAATCACCTCAGGCAGGAATGCCTGAGTTACTTTGGTAGAGAGGTAATTGATTAGGCTCTGCTTGCACATGTAATGCACGATTTCCCGCGGGGTATAGTAAACGCCGAATTT
>DRBZ01000006.1 GCA_011043895.1 Candidatus Cloacimonadota bacterium | reverse complement strand
TTTTGTTCGATTAATCATTGACATGCTGATTCATTGTTTATCAAATGTCGAAAACAAAAGCTCATTCTGGAGGTTTTTCTATGAAAGCATTGATCCTTTGCGCTGGAAAAGGAACACGCTTACAACCGCTTACCTATTCTATGCCCAAACACATTCTTCCTCTTGCCAATACTCCAATTGTATATCACATAATAAAGAAACTTGTTAATCTTGGCATTACGGAAATTGGATTGATCGTCGGTTACAAGCAAGAGCAAGTCAGAGAAAAGGTGGGAGATGGCTCACAGCTTGGAGCTAAAATAACATATATTGTTCAGGATACTCCCAAAGGTCTTGCACATGCAGTGAAAATGGGACAGGATTTTGTTGGAGATGAACCGTTCATGGTATTTCTTGGAGACAATATATTTGAAGATGATCTTACTAATCTCGTGCACAGATACAACGAAGAGAAGCCCTCAAGTATTATTATATTGAAAGAGGTTGATGAGCCACAACGATTTGGCATTGCAGTACTTAAAGATGACACTATGATCAAAGTAGTGGAAAAACCGAAAAATCCCCCATCAAATCTTGCAATTGCTGGCGTGTATATTTTTGATAAGGATGTCTTTCAAGCGATCGATGAACTCAAACCTTCCTGGCGTGGAGAATATGAGATCACTGATGCGATTCAAGGATTAATTGATAAAGGTCTTACCATAAAAGGAGAGATACTAAAAGGCAAATGGCTCGATACAGGTAAACCTAAAGATATCATAGATGCAAACAAATTTTTCTGTGGAAAACTCAACGGCTGGCACATCTCTGGCGATAGCGATCTCGACGAAGATTCGATTATCGATGGGGCGCTATATATTGGAAGAGGATCAAAGATTCGCAAGTGCAATTTCCAGGGTCCGGTTGTTATCGGAGAAAATTGTGAATTAGAGAATGCAATACTACAACCGAATACCTGTATTGGTAGCGGAACGAGAATAAAAAATGCTACATTAAAAGATTCGATCATGCTCGAGGATTCAATTATCCAGAATGTTGAGGGAACGATTAGAGATAGTATTATTGGAAAAAATGTAGAAATCATGAATATTACATTAAATAATAAGTGTACGTTACTGCTCGGTTCTGACGACAAACTAATTGGTGAGCTGTAAGGAGTATTATGAATATTATCGTATGTATAAAACAGGTTCCGGATACAACGGATATAAAGATAAATCCCGAACACAATACACTTATTCGTGAAGGTGTGGAAAGTATCATAAATCCCTTTGATATGTACGCGCTGGAAGAAGGAATTCGTATCAGAGAAGCACATGGTGGAACTGTAACTGTACTGAGTATGGGACCTCCACAAGTAGAAATTGCATTACGAGAAGCCATAGCTATCGGAGCGGATAATGCTATCCTTGTTTCAGATAAGAGATTTGCTGGATCTGACACACTAGCAACAAGTTACACGCTTGCTTCTGCCATACGGAAGCTTGGTGATTTCGACATCATTCTCTTTGGGAAACAGGCAATTGATGGTGACACTGCCCAGGTTGGACCAGGAGTTGCATGCCATCTTGATATCCCTCAGATCGCTTTTGTGAAAAAGATTGATTCTATCGAAGATGGAAAAATCGTAGCTCATCGAATGATGGAAGATGGCTTTGATATAGTAGAATCACATCTCCCAATCGCACTAACAGTAGTAAAAGATATTAATGAACCGCGACTGCCTTCACTTCGAACTAAGATGAAAGCCAAAAAAGCAGAAATACCTGTATGGACTTTCGATGATCTGGAACTGGATGAAAAAAGAGTCGGTTTGAACGGCTCGCCAACATGGGTCGAGAAAATATTCACTCCCTCTCATGAGAAGAAAACCATGATGCTGGAAGGTGATCCGGAAGAAGTTGCTAAGAAATTAGCTGACTATCTGAAAGAATTACAACAATGACAAAGAGGTCAGTTGCAATAATTCCAAGCAGGTATGGCTCCACACGTCTGCCTGGCAAACCCTTACGAAAAATAGCGGGCAAAACGCTCATCAATCATATCTATAACAATATCCGTAATTCTAAACTCTTCGAAGACGTGATCGTAGTTACAGATGACGAACGTATAAGTGATGAGGTGAAATCTTTTAGTGGGATAGTAAAAATATCACAAAAACAATATAACTCTGGTTCGGACCGTATTGCAGAAATCGCACAAGACATCAATGCAGAGTTATTTGTTAACGTGCAGGGGGATGAATTATTCATTTCAAAATATGCACTGCAATCACTTCTTAGCTGCTTCGAGGATAAAAATATACAAGTTGCAACATTAGCCCATGAGCTTACTAATAATGAAGATATTGAAAATCCCAATAGGGTTAAGGTTATCTGTGATCAAGATGGAGATGCATTATATTTTTCCAGATCTGTTATCCCTTACAAAAGAGGTGATGAAAACTATACCTATCTCGGACATATCGGCGTGTATGCATTTAGAAAAGAAGCACTTATAAGATTTAGTAAATTGAAACAATCTACATTGGAAAAAGTTGAAAAACTTGAGCAACTCAGATTGCTGGAGAATAATGTAAAAATTAGAGTAAATGTAATAGATTATAAGGGTTTCGGGATAGATACCGAGGAAGACTTGAGCAAAGCTGAAAAATTGTTGAAAAACATCTCATAATTTACTTGAGATAAGATAACTTATCTTACTTCCTTTTTGTGGATTATGTTATCTGCTATATCGCAACTAATTTCTTGACCAGGTTTAATATTTCTCTTTTTCTCTGGTCTCAAAGTTATTTTGTTTTTCTTTCCATATATTTCTTGATCTTCCGTTCTTCCCAATCCTTACCCATGATTCTCTGAGCTCCGAAAACATGAAAACCATGTGCAAATAAACCAATTCCCCAACCTATCAGAGGCCAATAAAACCACAATTGATGAGGACTTGTAATAAGATTAATGATCAACAATCCTGCATTAACAATCAGGTAAACCACAAAATGTGACCAGAATCCTCGTAACTCATCAACTCGAGCTTTTGCTTCCTTATACTCCTGTGATTCTTTATCAAATTCCATTTTTATCATCTCCTTCTGATTGATCATTTTCATCTACCATTTTCTCAGGGCTCTCCATTGAAAAGTCGCGAGCTTTATCATAATAGAATCTCTGGGTGGGATAGGCGAATTCGATCCCGGGTGTACTATTGAAAACAACTAAAATATCCTCCCAAATCGCCTGTTCAGTGGCTCTTCTCCTACGTGGTTCACACAGGTATCTTACAGTCAGCATCACACCACTATCTTTTACTGAAGTGTATACCGTAGGAGTAAGATTTTTATAAAAGATCATGAATTTTCGAGAAGCTTCTTTCAGTCTTCTCTGCGCATGGGGAGTGAGATGTTCTGCATGTTTATTACCGATCTGTTGTAAGATCGTCTTTGCTTTTCGCCAGTTGCTCTCAAAAGTTATCAGGACTGGAATCTCATTCCATATATACTGAAATCCTTTACTGAAATTAGCTACGACATCATTAAGTGCTCTGCTGTTTGGGATATTTATGATGCGTCCTGTACTCTGGTCTGCATCCACCCAGTTACGAATCTCAAGTAAACTGAACTGAAATAACCTGATGTCAATTACATCACCAGCATGTTTTCCAACCTCGATACGATCCCCCACTTCAAAGGGTTTGCGCCAAATAATGAATATCCATCCTGCGATATCAGTTATGATATCTTTCAATGCAATCGCCAGTCCAGCTGAGAGCAATCCAAGGAATGTAGCCAGTGATTGGAACGCCTTGAGCCAGACTCTGCCTAATATGAGAAATCCGATAAATACAAAAATATATGTGACTGTTTTTTTCCATCGATAACGCTTACGAGGTTCTTCAATATTCTTCCACATTATCTTGAGAACAACCAGATGTATTATCTTAAGCACTATCAGTATCAGGATCGAAATGATAATTTTACTCAAAATATCCTGTTCGATATTGGTTATATTATGCAGCCAGCCAGTAACTTGTTCCATAGTCTATTTAAAATACTTTGTGATAATCTTGTCACACAATTTCTCAGATTTTTCTTCTGTATCGCTCTCTGCAATCACTCTTACGATCGGCTCAGTTCCAGATTTTCTTATGTGTATCCAATAATCATCAGCTATCAATTTAATTCCGTCCTGTCGATCAATTTTTAAATCAACATTATCTTTTTGTATATCTGATTCAAGTGTAGTAAAATCAAGTCCAGCATCGATTTCTATTTTAGTCTTGTACATGAAATAATGAGGAATCTCTACTACAAGTTCTGATATTTTCTTTCCTGTTTTTGCCATATACGATAGAATCAGCGTCATTGCCAGTGGTGCATCTCTGGTGAAATGCAGATTGGGATAAATAACTCCGCCATTTCCTTCTCCACCGATCACACATCCATGCTTCTTCATAGCTTGTGCAACATTGATTTCACCCACAGGTGTTCTAAAAACTTTTATACCATACTCTTTTGCTATTTCTTCTGATGCCATTGAGGATGACAAGTTTGTGGCTATACATCCTTTTTCCTGAGAAAGAATATATTTCTCTGCAAGCAGTAAAGTAAATTCAGTACCAAGTGCCTTACCTTTATCAGATACAATGGACAATCTATCAACATCGGGATCGGTTGCAAATCCAATATCAGCATTGTTCTCTTTCACTACTTTCTCAAGCTCAGTTAGATTTTTTGCAACAGGTTCTGCTACACGGGAAAATTTACCTGTTGGTTCAGAAAACAGTTCGATAACTTCACAATTAAGTGCTTTCAGCAATCCTGGGGACATCAATCCACCAGCACCATTAGTGGAGTCTATCACAACTTTGAAATGTACTTCTCGAATTTCATTAACAGCTACAACATCGAGACCAAGTATAGCCCGAATATGATCATCGATTGCATTCTCATAGTTAGAAAGTGAACCAACCTTCTCCCAATCAAGATCAACAAACTCTTGTTCAGGAATATTCCAGAACTCTCTTCCTTGCTCAGGAGTAAGAAATGTTCCTTCAGCATTGATCAGCTTGAGTGCATTCCATTCAGGTGGATTATGGCTTGCTGTAATTGCGATACCACCATTCGCATTGAGATTTTCAACTGCTAGAAGTACGGTGGGTGTGGGACATATCCCGATATCGATCACGTCACATCCCACTGACATCAAACCTGCGGAAACCACCTGCTGAAGCATCTTTCCGGTTGTTCTTGAATCTCTTCCAATAACAATTCTTCCTCGACCAGTAAACACACCGAAGCGTTTTGCAAACGAGAGCACAAGCTCTACATTCAGAGTATCACCTACGATTCCTCTGATACCGGATACGCTTTTCATTAATCTGGACATACGCTACCTTATTTTATTATTTCAATTTTAATATTCCTCGTATCTTTACCGAGAATGTCAAATGTTATCTGATAATACCATTCAGGAAACAGAGAACGCGCCTTCTCTGGCCACTCAACGAGAAAGATACCGTCTTCACGTATAAGATCATAAAATCCGATATTTTCAATGTCAACCTGATCTTTCAGCCGGTAAAAATCAAAATGGAATATAGGTAACTCTCCTTCATAAATATTTAGTATGGTAAACGTTGGACTGGACACATATCCGTCGAAACCAAGGATTTTTGCGAGTTTCTTCACAAAAAAGGTTTTCCCGCTTCCAAGTTCACCAACTAATGCAATCAGAGAACCTGATTCAATCTCCTTTGAGAAATTATCTGCAATACTTGCTGTTTCTTCTTCGCTTTTGCTGATATATTCTACAGGTAATTCTATCATAACATTATTTCTTCGGAGTTAGCACTGATATCGGTAGTATCATCTCTTCCATGGATACTCCACCATGCTGGTATGTTCCATCAAATTTTCGCTTATATTCGTTGTAATCAGTTGGATATACAAAGTAATGATCACCTTTTGCAAAGATGTAGTTCTCCACCACATTCTCGATCGGCAGATGATATTTTGATGGATTGGTCACTTTTATAGTATGTCGCTCATTGCAGGTGATATTTTTCCCATGTTTAGCCCTCAAGCCAGACGAAATTTCCTTATCGCTGATCACTTTGGTTGCATGCTCGACTTTGATTGAACCATGATCAGTTGTCAGCACCACGATCGCATCCTGCTGAGAGATCAATTTAAGAGTCTCATAGAACTGAGAATTAAGGAACCACAGCTTTGTTAATGAACGTAAGGCACGATCATTAGGGATTATTTCCTGCAGAACCTCATCTTTAAATCTGTGATGCAACAATAGATCCAGAAAATTATATACAACTATCACCAATCGTTCCTTCTTGTAGGACGGGATCTTCTTAGTCACAAATTCTCCCTCTTCAGTATTGAGTACCTTCGTATATTTTGTACCTTGTGGTATTGGGATATCAAATCGCTTGAGTTGCTCATCCAAAAAAAAATGTTCATCACGGTTAAAACTGTTTTCCACATCCTTGCTGTTTCTCCAATATTGAGGGAATATCTTTGCTATTCTGCTAGGCATCATACCGCTGAAAATCGCATTACGTGAATACGGTGTTGATGTGGGTAAGATAGAGTAATAGTAATCCGTCTTCACATTGAAAATTTCTTCAATGAAGGGCTTAAAAACTAGGAATTGGTCAAGACGAAGGCAGTCCAGCACAATGAAGTATACTAATTTCTTTGTGTATAGTTTATCAGCAACATATTTTTTTACCACTTCATGAGAAAGAACTGGTTTATCTTGATCTGTGAAGAAATTCTCATAATTATTTGCGATGTAGTTCGAGAACTCATTATCGCAGTTCTTCTTCTCAAAAATATGCATCTGAATGATATCTTCATAATAAAGCTGGTCAAGTTTAAGATCCCATTCGACAATGGACCGATAAATATCTATCCAATCTTCCCAATTTGGCTCACGAAAGAGCTTTTGATTGAGCTTGGCAGAGAATTCTGCATATTCTTCACCTGTTCGATTACGTCGAATTTCTTCTGACATCAGTATTTTCTTCAATGACATAAGAACTTGATTGGGATTTATTGGCTTGATGATATAATCCGTTATCTGCTGAGCGATCGCCTTATTCATCAAACCTTCTTCTTCATTCTTAGTAACCATCACCACTGGAAGCGTCTCGTTGATCTTATTTATTTGTTCCAGGGTTTCCAGTCCGTCAAGACCGGGCATCATCTCATCAAGAAGTACAATATCAAAATTCTGTTCTTTTACCAATTCAATGCCATCATTTCCATTTGATGCAGTAATCACTTCAAAATTTCTTTCCTGAAGAAAGAGTATATGGGGTTTAAGCATTTGTATTTCGTCATCTATCCAGAGTATCTTTGCTTTTTTCATTATATGTATCCTTTCGAACAATCAACCTTAACAAGATTTGCATTTAAATATTGTTATCAGGTTGATACTATAGATTTTCATAATTCTTTTTGGAACATGTATAAAGTTCAAGGAACTTGCTTTTATATTCCATGAAAGTACCATTATTAATAGCATCACGGATTTCTGCCATTAACGTATGATAAAATGTTAGATTATGTAGTGTAGTTAAACGCACTCCGAGAATTTCATTCACATTAATGAGATGCCTGATGTATGCTCTAGAGAAATTTCTGCAGGCATAACAATTACAATCATCCTGTAGTGGTCGCATATCATTTTTGAATTCTCCATTTCTCACGGTAAGACGTCCCTTTCTGGTAAATACCTGTCCATTGCGCGCATGGCGTGTAGGCATTACACAATCAAACATATCGACACCACGCTCAACATTTTCAAGAATATCTATAGGAGTTCCCACTCCCATAAGGTAGCGTGGTTTATTCTTCGGTAGAACCGAATCCATCAGCTTAACAATGCGCAGCATGTCCTCCTTTGTTTCACCAACTGCCAATCCCCCGATTGCATAACCGGGGAAATCAAGTTTAATCAATTCCTGGGCATTCTCCTGGCGCAGATCATCATAAACACTTCCCTGCACAATTCCGAACAAGGTCTGTTCTCCTCCAAGTTGTTCATGCTTTATTAGGCATCGCTCTGCCCACCTCAGTGACATATCCGCAGATTCTTTTGCATACTCTTGAGTACAGGGATGAGGTACACATTCATCCAATACCATTATGATATCGGCTCCTAGATTTTGTTCTATTTCCATAACGCGTTCTGGAGATAACAGGTGATAGCTACCGTCAATATGGGACTGGAATCGTATCCCCTCTTCAGAGATCTTCCTGAACTGCTGCAAACTCATTACCTGAAAACCACCGCTATCAGTGAGGATGTTCTTGTCCCAGTTCATGAAACCATGCAGATCACCGGCATCACGGATGAGCTTGTCTCCTGGTCTTAGATAAAGGTGATAAGTATTTCCCAGTATGATATCAAAGCCAATGTCCTTTAATTCTTTAGGTGAAGTTGCTTTAACGCTTCCCAGTGTTCCTACAGGCATAAAAACTGGTGTTTCAATCTTTCCATGAAGTAGTTCGAGAGTTCCGGTTCTTGCTGACGATTTGATATCCTGTTCATGAATGGTAAATTGAAAACTCATTATTTCTGTTGTTTTTCTGTATTTTCAGTCGTATTGGGGGTCTTCAGGGAGAAATATCGCCCCAGAGACCTCGAAATATCGTTGTAGAAAGCAAAAAACATGATAAGTAGCAAAATGACTATACCGATTCGTTGAAGCACTGCCTGTGTCGTTAATGTAAGTGGCTTACCTTTTATACCTTCAATAATTGAGAATATGATCATTCCCCCATCAAGTACGGGAATTGGTAGCAGATTTACGATCATAAGGATCACACTTACCATTGCAAGGAATGAGAGATATGCACTTACCCCTTCCTTAACCTGCTGGCTGGTAAGTGAAGCAATCATTATCGGTCCACCAACACTCTTACCTATTTCCGAAGGATATTTTACAAGTTTTGCCAGTCCTGAGTAATATCGACCAATAATATTGATTGTCGTAAGAAATCCATATTTAAAAGAAGTAGGAATAGAGAAGCGTTCAATATATTCGTTCTCGAGAACCTGAGAGATGCCAATGATCCCCTCTTCGTCTTCAAGCTCAATATTTGTCTGTGGAGTAATCTGCATTTCAATAGTTTTACCATCACGAAGAATAATGAAAGTAAGTGGATTATCTACATTATTCTTGATGACATTCTGCATGTCATACCAGTCATCGATCTGTTTATCTCCGATCTGAAGTATTCTATCGCCTGTTTTTATTCCAGCTTGATACGCTGGGAGTCCGTAATATACATCTCCTACCACTGCTGCCACTTTCGGTTGAATGTTCGAGAACCAGTAACGATAATTGAAATTTGGCGTTATAACAATAAGAGTATCATTTCCCCTGCACAACTTGATTTCTACTTCATCCTGTTCTATGTTGACCCATTCCTTAATGATTGCGGTCCAGGTAGGTACTTCCGCATTATTGATCTCAAGGATATAATCATTTTCTTGAAGCGGACTTACTTCCGAAAGAACAGAGTGATCTATTCTTCCTACTTCTGGTTTTAGATCATATGTTTTTATACCGATAATATAAGTTAATGATAAAATCATCATTGCAAACAGAAAGTTCGCAAAAGGACCTCCAAAAGCAATCAATGATTTTTGCCACCATCTTTTCTGTTTAAAGCTCTCCTCACTCTGTAATTCTTCTTCGCTTTCCTCTTCAGGATTCTCTCCCAGCATTTTCACATATCCACCAAGCGGGATCAAGGAAATACGGTATTCAGTTTCCCTGATATTCCACGATATGAGTTTTGGTCCAAAACCAAAAGAAAATTTTTCAACTTTTACATGGTTCAAACGGGCAACAATGAAATGTCCGAATTCGTGAACAAAAACAAGGATGCCGATCAGAAAAATAATTGCGATAATTGTGATCATATTCAGCAGTTATTCGGTGTAAAAGATCGCCTGTATAGGGTCTATCTTTGATGCTTTATATGCTGGATAAAAACCTGAAATCAATCCCACCACAATCGCAAAAATCAATCCAACAATTATACCGAGATATGGAAATGCTGTAGTAACTTTCAATGCTTTTGTAAGTATATTGATAAGAATAAGCGCAAAACCAGAGCCAACGATTCCACCAATTAAAGCCAGCATGATAGATTCGATCAGAAAATATGAAAAGATATCTCGATTTTTTGCACCAACACTTTTACGAATCCCAATCTCTTTCATGCGCTCTGTAATAGATATCAGCAATATGCTAAAAAGCCCGATTCCACCCGTAAAAAGCGAGATGCTTGAAATTGCAAGAAGGATAATATTCCAGTTTTTCAGAAATTCTTGAATCTGCTGACGAACCTCGAGCATATCCTTGCTTATATCTCGCATACCCACATCATCAGCCATATTATGGCGTGCTCTTAAAATTTGAACAGCTGAATTATATACATCTCCTACGAGCTGAGCATCAGTTGCTTTTATCCATATTACATCGATATTCATAGTTGGCCTGAGATACTTAGAGCTAAAGTAAGTTGGTACATAACATGATTCAAGAGCAAGTCTCCGTTCCCATTCATTACCCTTTGCAAAATTGCTTTGTTTCTCTTCGAAATCCAATATTCCGATGACTTTTAATCGCACATCACCAATGGAAATGAATTTACCGACCGCACTCTCATCTCTGAAGAGCTTGGAACTCAGAGTTTTACCCAATACACATACGTTTTCACCATTTTCAGTTTCTATCACATTGAATTTTCTACCCTCTGCAATAATGTAACCCTTTTCATCAAAGAATATATTCTCTACACCTTTAATGCGGATCTGGCTTTTTTTCCCATTTATTATGGTGTTCCTTTGATCATCTACTGTAGGATAAATATATTCAATATGTTCTAAATTATTCTTTAAGGCGAAGAAATCATTAAAATTTATCTGCTTGAAGCGTTTCACTGATTTATATTTCTTTAGTTCATCCTCGCTAGTATCGGGAAATTTTGAATACAGTATTATGACATTATCATATCCTAGAGAGCTAATAGTATCTTCGATCAGCTTCTTCATTGCTTCCACAGAAGAGAACATTGTAGTAACTGCAGCGACACCTATCATTATACCCGCCAGCGTGAGAAAAGAACGCAATTTATGGGAAAGGATACTTTTGATGCTCGACACAATGGTTTCTGAATACTTCATTGCGCTATCTCTTTACCGCATTTTTCACACACAAGGATCTTCACTTTTTTTCTTGAGGATTTCTCAAACATCGAAGGTGCCCCACAATCAGGACAGGAAATTGCAACAGGTTTTTTATTTGTCGTAAATTTACAATCAGGATACTTTGAACATGTATAATACAATTTGTTCTTTTTTCCTTTTCTTTCAATAAGATCCCCATCCTTACATTCAGGGCATTTCACACCAATCGTGTAGGGTCTTGTATATTTACAGGTAGGGTAGTTTTCGCAGGCAAAGAATTTGCCGTATCTACCATTCTTAAACAGAATTTTTCCTCCGCATTTAGGACATTTTTCATCGGTGGTTTCATCGACAATTTTCTCATTTTCATCCAAGGATTTCACATTTTTGCATTTAGGAAATGCTGAACATGCAAGAAACTTTCCGTATTTTCCAAATTTGATAACCATTGGTGAACCGCATTTATCACAAAGAATATCTGTTTTCTGCTCGTATTTCTTTTTTTCTTTTGAGATATCAATGCTGTCTATGCTCTTTATAAAATCGTCATAATAATGTTCGAGTATCTCTATCCAGTTCCTTTCTCCATTCTCAATATCATCAAGCTTGCTTTCCATATCTGCGGTGAACTTCACATTAAAGAAATCTTCGAATTTTTCAATGAGGAATTTCTCAACGGTTTCACCAAGCTCAGTAGGATAAAAAACCTTTTTCTTCAGCTCAACATACTTCCTCAGGAGAAGAGTAGATATAATCGGTGCATAAGTACTTGGTCTTCCAATACCCTTTTCTTCAAGTTTTCTTACAAGAGATGCTTCTGTAAACCGTGGCGGCGGCTGCGTAAAATGCTGCTTCTTATCCAGTTTTATAAGCTCAACATTATCACCTTTTATAAGATCCGGGAATTTCTCCTTGAGATTTTTTACCGGCATATAAGGATAAACTTTTGAAAATCCCTCAAACAGAACTGAACTTGCTTGTGTTTCAAAAAGCCCTTTTTCGGCTGAAATATGAGCAGTGATGTTTTGAATATTCATGTTAGCCATCTGGGTTGCTGCAAAGCGTTTCCAGATAAGGGAATAGAGTTTATACTGGTCTTTTGTTAAAAATTCTTTGATAGAATCTGGAGTAGTGAAACTGTTGGTCGGACGTATGGCCTCATGTGCATCCTGTGCTTTGTTCTTATTCTTATATACACGTAAATATTTACAAAGATATTCTTCCGGATAATTATCTTTAATATACTTTCTCAGTTGGAAATTCGCTTTTTCGCCGATGCGCACAGAATCAGTTCTCATATAAGAGATAAGCCCTGTATTACGATTGTTGATAGTAACTCCCTCGTACAACTGTTGTGCAATTTGCATAGTTTTTTTAGTAGTGAATCCAAGTAGTTTTGAAGCCTCCTGTTGAAGTGTGCTGGTGATAAATGGCGGAAAAGGTGCTTGAGATTTCTCTGATTTTTTTACATCGTATACAGTATATTGCGCAGAAGCAAGCTTATCGAAGATCTCTTCAGCTTCCTCCTTCGTGTTAAGCTTAACTGTTTTGCCATTATATTTCTTCAGAGTTGCATTAAAAGGGATTTCTTTTTTGAGTTCTGCATCGATAGACCAGTATTCTTTCGGAACAAAATCACGAATCTCTTGCTCGCGCTCACAAAGGAGTCTCAAAGCAACAGTTTGTACACGACCAGCAGAAAGTTTTTTGGTGATGACTTTCCATAGGATTGGACTCACCTTGTACCCGACAATTCGATCAAGTATTCTTCTTGCTTGTTGTGCTTCTACTTTGTTTTCATCAACATGCGCAGGATTTTCGATTGCATCCAGAATTGCATCTTTTGTGATTTCGTTAAATACAATACGATATATATCCTCATCTGATATCGTATTCTTCAGTATCTCTTTCAGGTGCCAGGCGATGGCTTCTCCTTCACGATCGTTATCTGAGGCAAGATAGATATTATCACTTTCCTTCGCAGCATCTCTAATCTTTTTTACGATCTTTTGTTTCTTTGGATCAAGCACATAAGTCGGTTTGAAATTATCTTTGATATTGATTCCGAAATCCTTCTGAGGAAGATCTCGAATATGTCCCATTGAAGCGAGAATAGTGAAGTCTTTACCAAGATATTGTCCAATGGTTTTGGATTTTGTTGGAGATTCTACAATAACTAAATTCTTTGCCATATATCCTTTCGATTATTTATTTCTTCCACAACAATGCTTATATTTTTTACCACTTCCACATGGACAGGGATCATTCCTGCCTACTTTCTCTTCTGTTCTTCGAATGGGTTGAAGTTTGTGTTCCGGTTCGGGTTCAGGTTGCTGCTGCATCTGCTGTAACTGCTGTCGTTGCCTTGCTTGCTCTGCACGTGCTTTTGTATGATCGAAAGCGTTTTGTTCAGAATGAGAAAGCTGCATATCTTTAACTTTATCCTTCATCTGGAAATAAATCGAAGGATAGAGTGTAAATGTTTTTTTTACAACCTTTTCTTTGATCGTGTCGAGCATATTCAAGAAAAGATTATAACTTTCCTTTTTATATTCAATCAGTGGATCTTTCTGAGCATATGCACGTAAACCGATACCTTCTTTCAATCTATCCATTTCATAGAGATGGTCTTTCCATTGTTCATCAACTACTGATAAGAGTGCGTATCGTTCTAATTTTCGCTGATCTTCTTCGAAATTCTTCTCTTTCTTTGAATATCCCTTCTTGAGTTGATCAAAAATATTATCTATAAGATCTTCCTGATTTCTGATCGAACCAAGCTCATCTGGTATGGAAAGCGAGGTTATAAGTTCATTTTCAAACCATCCATAAATATCCTCAAGAGGCCAATTCTCCTCATATACTGTTGATCCGATAAATGAGTTAACCTTGTTCGACACAACATCATAGAGCATTTCCATGATCTCATCACGAAGATTCAAGCCCTTTAATACTTTTCTTCTATAGGAATAAATAACTTCACGTTGTTGATTCATCACATCATCATATTTGATAAGCTGTTTTCTAATCTCAAAATTATGACTTTCCACTCTTTTTTGTGCATTTTCTACAGCTCGTGTCATCCAGGGATGTTTGATTGCATCACCTTCTTCAAGTCCCATACGCGACATAAGCCCTGCGATTCTGTCTGAACCAAAAATTCTCATAAGATCATCTTCCAGAGAGAGATAGAATCGAGAAGAACCTGGATCACCTTGGCGTCCGCTACGTCCTCGTAACTGCCTGTCAATTCGCCTGCTCTCATGCCGTTCTGTTCCAATGATGTGAAGTCCACAGGGCATATCCTTTGCACAATCATAATTTTCAGAGGGTTTATTTGCACCTGCTTTATCGCAATCATTCAGACAATGAATCACGCATGTATCACATCGAACAATATCCTTACCCAGCTTGATATCAGTACCACGACCAGCCATGTTCGTAGCTATGGTAACCGCACCAGCCTGACCGGCATAGGCAACTATCTCTGCTTCCTTTTGATGATATTTCGCATTCAAAACTTCGTGTGGAATGTTTCTTCGTTTCAAAATTCTACTTATCACCTCAGATACTTCAACAGATACTGTTCCAACAAGAACTGGATGGCGTTGCTTATATTTTTCTTCTATCTCATCGACGATTGCTTCGTATTTCTCTTTTTTCGTACGATAGATCAGATCATCATAATCTATCCTCCTGATTGGTTCATTGGTAGGAATTTCCAGTACCGGAAGTTTATAAATCTCTTCGAATTCTACCTGCTCGGTTACTGCGGTACCTGTCATACCGGCAAGTTTGGTATACATGCGGAAGTAGTTCTGTAATGTAATGGTCGCAAGTGTCTGAGTAGCTTCCTGAATTTGTACATTCTCCTTGGCTTCCAATGCTTGATGCAATCCTTCACTAAAACGCCTGCCCGGCATAAGACGACCGGTAAACTGATCAACAATGATCACTCGGTTTTCTGCAACGATGTACTCGACATCCTTCTCAAAAAGTGAATATGCAAGCAGCATCTGTTTGATATTATGCAGTTTTTCATTCTTCTCGAGGAATTCCTCCTGAAGTTTCTGCTTTTTTGCCTGCTTTTCTGACACAGGAATCGATTCATCAGCATCAATTTTTTCCATCTCCTCGTCGAGATCCGGCATCACAAAAAGTGAAGCATCATACCGGGAAAGTTCATCCTGTCCCATTTCATTTAAATCTGCGCTACGCTGACCCTCATCGATCGCATAATAAAGCTGCTCATCAATTTTATGTAGAGACTTCTCTCTAAGATATTGCCCCTCAACTTCATTCATTATTTTTTGATATGTTCCCTCTTTGAGGATCTTGAGAAACCTTTTAGATTTGGGTGCGGCTCGCTTAACTGTAAGTAATTTTTTACCAAATTCAAACTCATTTTCCTGCGCAGTTCCCGCTTCTATCATTGAATTGATATCAGCAAGAATTTCATTCACCAATTTCTGCTGCTTGTTTACCAGTTTTCTTATCTGCGGATTCAACTCCCGATAATAATTCTTTGAATGCTCAACTGTTCCTGAAATAATAAGAGGAGTACGCGCTTCATCGATCAAAACACTATCTGCTTCATCAACAATGCAGTAATGATGTCCTCTTTGCACTATTCCCTCAGGGCTCACAGCCATATTATCACGAAGATAATCAAATCCAAATTCATTGTTGGTTCCGTACGTAATATCTGCTTCGTATTGCTCTTTTCGCTTAGATGGATCCTGATCATTAATGATGCATCCGACAGACAATCCATGATACTTGTAAATCTGCCCCATCCATTCAGCATCACGCTGGGCGAGGTAGTCGTTAACCGTGATAAGATGCGCACCTTTACCCACGAGTGCATTCAGATATAAGGGCATTGTCGCAACAAGAGTTTTACCTTCACCAGTCTTCATCTCAGCCACCATACCCCGATGGAGTGCGATCGCACCGATAAGCTGCACATCATACGGGATCATATTCCATTGAGTTTCGTGGTCCCGCACTTTCCACGAAGAACCAACAAGGCGTCTGCAGGTTTCTTTTATCACAGCAAAAGCTTCGGGCAATATCTCTTCCAGCACTTTCTCGGTTTCATCTTCGATATCCTTTTTCGCTTCATCGATCCTGAAGCCGATCTGGTCTTTTGCATCCTCATCGATCGTCTCGTCATAGTCTGCTTCAAGTTCCTCGAGGAGCGCTTGCTTTTCTGCAATATGCTGCTGTATCTTCTCTTTAAATTCGACGGTTTTGTGTTTCAACTTTTCATCTGAGATGGATGAGAGTGTTTCATATATACGGTTTATCTCATCGACAACGGGCTGTATCTTTTTCACTTCCCGCTCGAACTGAGTGCCGAAAACTTTTGTTAAAACTTTTTTAAACATACTATTCTCTTATAATTGAAAACCCAGTAATTTTGTACTGGGTTTTACGTCAATTTTTATAACAATTATTTTCGTTATTGAATCCTTAGTCTTTTTCAGTTAATTTATCAAGCTGAGATTTGTACTGCTGAACATACTGATTCTTAGGATATCTTTGCTCAAGCTCCTCGAAGAATCCCTGTGCTCGTTCTAAGTGTTGCTTGTTATTCCTGAGCATTTTCATATATTGGTTCAGGAAGTATTGTTCATCTACGTCTTCAAGTATATAGCTCTCAAGTGTGAGAAGGGCATTATCGATATCCCCTTTTCGTTTCAGGAATTCCACTTTAAGATAGATCAGCTGAGGATCGTTGGGTTGTTTTTTGATAAGTGGCTCAATAATCACAAGTGCACTATCATACTGTCCCATTTCATAATAGAGATTGGCAAGACTCGGCAGATATCTTTCCTTATTACTAATGAAATCCATCGCCTTGTTCAAATATTTCACTGCGTTCTCATAATCGCCATTCTTATAGAAAATTGTGGACATACGCATAAAGTCAGCCCCGTAATTATTGATAAGCCGTTTCATGTTTTCGTCTTTATACAGGTCTTCGTTATAGATCGATGTGTAATCAAATACGTTCTCAATATTATGATTCAAGCGAGGAGCATTGATCTGGAATTCACCTTTGGTAGAAACGATTCGATCTGCCATACCTTCGCTTTGAAGATACTCATCAAATCCAACTCTATCTGCCACAGTAACTGCGAAATAGATCGGTCGCTTTCCAAAATTGTCTTTGATGATCTGAAGCACCATCTGGTCTTTTACAAATAATCTTGTACCTTTAGGATAAGTAACTTTGATATCTCCGACCTTGAAAGTTGCTTCGTTAGAAAGCTCGATTGGATGTAGATCGTCGATCTGTTTATCAGTCAGGTTGATCTCGATACCCTCAAAATCGCGTAATTGCTTGATGTACCAGGGAGTGTTTAAAAGACTGAGATTAGCCACTGATACATCTTTACGAATGCCACCGAGATTTTTCTTAGCTTCGTATGCCTGATAGAGTTTGTACTGCGTTTCTTTAGGAATTTCCTTTTTATCAGTAATAGAGAAACCCTTTATTTCCTTGAAGAGTAAGGTGTCATCTTCTAGATAATATTCTTCGGCATTAGGATCATATACTGCTTGAGCATACCAGAGCGGGAAAGTATCATTATCTCCATTAGTAAAGATGATCGCATTCTTATCGAGACCATTCAGGAAGTTTGTGCCATATTCAAGTGCAAGGAGTTCCTGGCTTCTGTCATTTTTATAATAATGTGAAGCCATATTGATGATAGGTAGTGAACAGAGCAGTACAAGTGCGATAATTGCTATGGGTTTAGAACGTTTCAAAATATATCGAACGATTCCCATTACACCTATACCCATCCAGAAAGCCCAGAGCATATACGCAGTAATAAAGAAATACGGCCGATCGCGCACTTCACCACTTGAGAGATTCATCACGAGTATCATACCAATGCTCGCCATTAAAAAAAATGAAGCTAAATAGATGAATGAACGCTTACTCTTTTTAAATTGATAATAGGCACCAGTTAATCCAAGAGCTATTACAATAAACTGGAAAATTGCATGTACGAACTGTTTTGATATGTTGATGAAATTAGCAATCACTTCTGCATCAAAAAACTGCCAGCTAAAGTAGCGCATGAAGTGAAAATCAAGTTGCATAAGAATCGGAGCACGCCGCACAAAGAAGCTTGTGGGACCATATTGTTTTCTGAATACGTAATCAAGAAATCGTTGTACAGTGGATGGATCGCCTTCATTGATGAAAGGATCTGCTGCAGCTCTAATCGGGAGAATGAGGTGAGTACTCAAACCAAGCAAAACCATCAAAAGTGCAAAGAACCATACACGTGGTTCAACATATCCCCGTAGGTAATATATCAAAACACCTATCACGAATAAAGCAAATACATATTTACCAATACTTCCATGTCCAAATTCAGTCCCAATAAGATAGAATATATAGTATAGCACCAGAGCAATGAGTACAAACATTATGAGTTTTTTGTAGAAAGCCTTGTTGAACTTCACGAGGGGAAGCACTACAATAAGAAGCACTGCAGGAGCGATTTGCAAAGTTGTCTGGTGTACACCAAATCCAAGGAAAAATAAATATATAATAAAGAGTAATATGTTTTGACGATCGAAATTCTTTTGTTTCTCAGTCCAGATCAAGGTCAACCAGATTATCAGAGCAATGAAAAAAGAGAGTCCCCCATATACTTCTGCTTCTATTGCATTGATCCAAAATTCTTTTGAAAATGCAATAAACAATGCTGCAACCACACCTGCAAAATATGCGAATCTGGGCTTTACTTCCCAGATCGTAACCAGCTTCACTACCGAGAGATATACAAACAATACTGCAAAAGAACTGAATAATATCGAAAGAAGACTTACAGATTGAGCATCAGATAATCCGAGGGGAAGCAAGGTGATAAATTTTCCAAGCAATATATAGAAAGGATTTCCGGGAGGATGGGGTACTCCAAGTATCGAGCTGCAAGCAATATACTCACCACAATCCCAAAAAGAAAGGGAAACTGGTTTTGTAATGAAGTAAATAATAAAGGATGCCACAAACACTGCAAGACCAATCAAGGCATTGGTTCTTCTATTTACAGTACACTTATTTTCAAAATTCATAAGCTTTTTTTATTTCTTGCCATTTCCGACAATTGCTTCGAGTGGGCATTCAGGAAGGCATAATCCACACTCGATACAATCACCTGTAATAAAGTATTGCGTATCATCTTCGACAATTGCATTTTCTGGACATACATCGACACAAGCTCCGCATTTGATACAATCTGATGTTATGATAAAGCTCATAATAGTTAAATCTCCATGATTTCTTTTTCTTTATGATCTACTATTTCATCAATTTTCTTTGTGTAATCGTCTGTGATCTCCTGAATCTCGTCCAAACCATCTTTGGAATAATCTTCTGAGATCACACTGTCTTTTTCCAGTTTTTTTATTTCATCATTAGAACTTCTCCGAGTGTTTCTTATAGAGATCTTGGCTTCTTCCCCATGCTTTTTCACTAATTTAACCAGTTCTTTGCGTCGATCTTCTGTAAGAGGTGGAAACACAAGACGAATGACATTACCATCATTTTGAGGTGTGATACCAAGATCTGATGAAAGAATAGATTTTTCGATTTCCTGAAGCATGTTCTTTTCCCATGGATTAATAAGAATAAGGCGAGCTTCTGGGGTTGAGATGGTTCCCACATGACTGATTGGTGTGGGTTGTCCATAATAGTTCACCGTTATATCTTCGAGCAGTGAGATGTTTGCTTTGCCTGTACGAATTCGAAGTAGTTCCTTTCGCAATGCATCAATGGTTTTATCCATCTTAGCACGCGTTTCTTTATAGATCGATTCTAATTCTTGCATGACGCTCTCCCTTGGTCCTCCGAAATTGAACTATAATATAAACTAATTTTAGTAATTTGCAACCTGTCAGCAAGTTAACTATTCAATAATACTACCAAAATTATCCTCAGAAACAGCTTTGAGAATATTTCCTTTTTCTCTGATATTAAATACTCGAATTTTAAGATTATGATTTTTCGCAAGAGAAATTGCAGTAAGATCCAATACTTTGAGGTTGAGTTGGATATAATCTTTATAGGTAATTGAGCGAAATATTGTAGCATCAGGGAATTTTACAGGATCTCGATCATAGACACCGTCAACTTTAGTTCCTTTGAGCAGAATATCAGCTTCTATCTCAAGTGCACGTAAAACAGCAGCAGTATCAGTAGTAAAATATGGATTTCCAGTTCCACCGGCAAAGACACATATCTTACCGGCGCGTAATGCAGATTGCGCACCTTCCGCTGTAAAACAACCGCCAATGTTATTTACTGGTTTCGCAGTAAAAATTTCCGAATGAACATGATATTCGTCCAGCTTTGCATGGAGTACAATCGCATTCTGAACGGTGGCGAGCATACCTATCTCATCTGCCTGAAAGCGTTTCATGCCGTCTACTGCTGAGGTTGCACCACGGAAGAAGTTTCCACCCCCAATAACAAGACCGATATCTACTCCCTGTGTGTGAATTTCAACAAGCTCTTTTACGATTCGTGTAACTGCTTCATTCTCAATTCCAAAAGATTGGGTTCCTTGAAGAACCTCGCCGCTTATTTTAATGAGAATTCTTTTATATTTCACGCTATTTACCAATGCTGAAACGTGCAAATTCCTTGATATTGATATTTTCACCAAGTTTAAGAACTGCATCAGATATAAGCTCTTTGACAGTCATATCTTCATTCATGATGAAAGGCTGGCTCAAAAGACAGTTATCTGTATAGTATTTCTTAATCTGACCTTCAACGATCTTATCAACTATATTCTCTGGTTTTCCTGCTTTCAAAGCTCTTTCTCTATAAATCTCTTTTTCTGCTTCAACAAGCTTAGTATCAAGATCTTCTTCTGATATTGCAAGTGGATCTGTTGCTGCGATGTGCATAGCGATCTTGTTTGCAAGTTCGACAAAATCATCAGTTTTTGCAACAAAATCAGATTCACAAGCAAGTTTTAACAGCACTCCAAGTTTTGCTCCAGGGTGAATATATGCATGGATAATACCTTCGTTGGATTCACGCTCTGACTTCTTCTCTGCTTTTACTAAGCCGCTTGTTCTCAGAAACTTAATAGCTTCTTCGAGATTTCCATTTGAATCTTTAAGTGCTTTCTTGCACTCCATTAATCCGACACCTGTTTTATCTCGTAACTCTTTTACTAATTTTGCAGTTATTTCCATTATTACTCCAATTCCTTATTTTTGATGGACAAGACCAAGATGAATCTTTAGTCCACGTTTTGATGAGAAGGTTTTGCCACAATCGGGGCATTCGAAACGTTTTTCCACAGGTTCCTCTTCCTTCTTTTGAGTTTTTTCTTCTTTTTTATCCTCTTTCTTCTCTTCCGTCTTTTTCGTTTTCGCTTCTGGTTCTACCTCCACAACTTCTTCAAGCGCTTCTTCAACTTCCACTTCTTCTTCTGGTGCTGCTACTTCATCAGCTATGGCTTCTGCTTCTTCTTCGATAACTTCTTGGTCTTTATCGACAGATTCAAAATCAGAGATATCTCCACCTTCTGCTGCAATTCTCTTACCTTCGATTACTGCATTTGCCATAATGTCACAGATGAGATTGACTGATTTCATTGCATCATCATTGCCTGGAATGATGTAATCGATACCATCAGGATCTCCATTGGTATCTACAATTGCGACAATAGGAATACCGAGTTTTTTAGCTTCGTTTACCGCATTTCTCTCATGCACAATGTCTGCAATGAAAAGTGCAGATGGAATTTGATCCATTTCTCGAATTCCACCCAGCGCACTGAGGATTTTATCATATTTACGTTGCATACGAAGTATCTCAAGTTTGGTAAATTTATTGATCTCTCCACTCTCTTTTAGTTCTTCGAACTCATCGAGTTTTGCAATACTCTTTCTAATGGTATTCAGATTGGTCAATGTCCCTCCATACCAGCGATGACTGATATAGAATTCTTCACATTTCTGGGCAGCGGATTCGATGCCTTCGGACACCTGCTTTTTGGTACCAACAAACAGAATGTTCTTGCCCTTTGCCGCAAGTTCTCGAAAAAAATAATAAGCTTGATTAATAGCTTCAAGTGTTTGTTTGAGATCAATGATGTGTATGCCGTTCCTCTTGATGAAAATATATTTTTTCATCTTTGGATTCCAGCGTCGGGTCTGATGACCAAAGTGTACACCAGCCTCGAGTAAATTTTTCATTTCAACGACACTCATGTGTGTCCTCCAACGGTTTATTATTTTAACTTCATCGACACTGCATATATTCGACAACCGAACACCGTTTGCAGCTCAGAAATTAATTGATTTATATTTTATCTCTTTGAATATTGATATGCTTTACGTGCTTTGGCGAGTCCGTATTTCTTACGTTCTTTTACTCGTGCATCACGGGTAAGGAGTCCTGCTTTTTTTAGTAATCCCCGCAATTCTGGGTCATACTCCAGGAGCGCTCGACTGATACCCAAGCGGATAGCACCTGCCTGACCAGCAAGTCCCCCACCACGAACATTGACTTTCATATCGAATTTGTCTGCCTGATCGATAATATCAAAAGGTTTTTCAACGATCATCTCAAGGGTTTCTCTACTCAAATATTCCTTCATTGGTTTTTTATTGATAATTCTCTTTCCAGTTCCTTTGGAAAGACGAACACGAGCGACTGCGGCTTTACGCCTGCCAACTGCATCAAAATATTGCATGTATCATTCTCCTAAATTATGAAATCTTGATTTCTACAGGTTTCTGGGCTTGGTGATTATGTACATTGCCTGTATATATCTTGAGTCGCTTAAGCATGCGATCTCTAAGCTTATTTTTTGGAAGCATTCCACGTACAGCATGATGAACAATATTATCAGGTTTCTTCGCTTTCATTTGTAAATAAGAAACTGTTCGCTGGCCACTTGGATAGCCAGAATAAAATTTATACTCTTTTGCCAGTTCTTTCTGCCCAGTCAGAACTACTTTATCAGCATTAAGAATGATCACAAAATCTCCCATGTCAAAAAAGGGAGTATAGGTTGGTTTATGTTTACCATGCAAAAGTTCTGCTACCTTGGTTGATAATCTCCCAAGTGGAACACCTTCGGCATCAATCACATACCAATTATGCTCAATTTCATCGACTTTTGGCAATGTCGTTTTCATTATGTCTCCTAAAAATTCTCAGTTTATTTATACATCGATATTTATGACATTTTGATTTAGTAGTGCCATAAAGTTTGTGCCCAGAAACCCTTGTCAAGTTTAACGACAGTAAAGACTTAGCGCAAAATAAATGGCAGGTAAATGAAGTGATAACAGGTTAAAAGCCAAATATTTTTTAGTAAAACTTGTCAGAAATTTATTCAAACCATGCATGGTAGCATGAAAATTCAAAAGCAGAAATGGCACAAAGATTATAATTTCATTTATGATATCGAACCACTAATATTCAACTATCCTCATGGAGTTTTTACTGGTTCTTTCAGCGAGGGCATCACAACATATCAACTTTCTTTTGAAGATGTTTGTACGTTTCTCGGTCATGTATGTCTTTGCGGTGCTGGTGGCTACAAGATTGTACAACACGCGATAAATCAACTCTCAGATAGTGAAGTTCTAGAAAGAGATCAATTTATGCTCCAGAGTTCTCACGATCATACGATCAGTGATGTAGCAGCGTTTATCCTTGGTTGTCCACGAAGAAATGATCCCAAGAAAAACAGATATTCTATTAAACCGGAATCAACTCTGGAAAGACGTGTATACCGTTATAAAATCGGTTATGAACCTTCTCATAAAGCAGTCGAGATCCTCTATCATAAACATCTTATCATCGGAAACGATAAAATGGACGAACTATGGAAAATTGAAAAAGCATTGGATACACAACCAGAGTCTGTATCAGAAAATAATAAGATCACTTATAGAAATGCAATGATTAAGATGGTGAGGAATGTACTTTTTGATAAAGTGCAAGGATTGTTCGAAATCAAAGAGATTGCATACAATACATTAAAATAAATAATAGTAAATCAACAATCCAATGTATAATACTCAAGATTGAAATCTTGCATTACATATAAAAAAGCCCACACTGGAAGCATGGGCTTTTTGTATCACTTTTTTCTGATCATTCCGTTTATTCTATTCTTTTCAGGAATTTATAATAATCACTGTCAGTGGTCATAATCATTGTATTTTTTTCGTCAATGGTCTTTTCATAGGTTTCCAAAGTCTTTAGAAATTCATAAAATTCAGGATCTCTATTATACGCATCTGCGTAAATCTTAATTGCTTTTGCATCTGCGCGTCCTTTTATCTCCTGAGCTTTCTGATATGCGGTTGACTGGATCTGATCCAATTCTCGCTCCATCTTACCGAGAATTTCAGAAGAACTTCCCTTACCTTCTGACAGATATTTCGCAGCAATCTTATTACGTTCAGATATCATTCTCTCAAAAACCTTGGCTTGAACATCCCGATTGTAGTTCAATCTTTTAATCCGAACATCAATCAGGTTAATACCATATTCTGCAACTTTGATCTTAGATAATGTAAGGATAGAATCAGAGATCTCTTGCCTTCCGTTTTTGATGCTTTCACTGATAATATTCTGCAGTTTACTATCTTCAAATTCCGCAGTAAAGACCATATCTCTATTTGAATTTCTTACAATTTCTATTAACTTATTCGAACTTATTACATCACGTGTAATACCGCTGATAATGTCGTCTAGACGGCCGTGCGCATTACTTTCGTAACGATTTGTTTCATAGAACTTTAGTGGATCAGTGATTTGCCAGCGTGAGAATGTATCGAGCCAGATATAGCGTTTATCCGATGTGGGAATCTGTTTCGCATCTCCATCCCATTCAAGGATTCTCTTATCAAAATAATGAACTTTCTGGATGAATGGTAATTTAATATGAAGGCCTGCACTTTTGATGGCTTCACCAATAGGTTTACCAAACTGAGTAATTATCACCTGCTGTGTTTCATCAACAATATAGAATGCATTGAATAGAACAATGAGGGCTATTATGAATAATAGAACAAGTAATATTTTTGATTTTTTCATCTTATTTTCCTCCTTCATTAAGATTGAGGAGAGGTAATATTCCACTCTGAGCATCATCCACTATATATTTTTTCTCAACATTGGGAAGTACTTTTTCCATCATTTCCAGATAGAGTCTTTTCTTTGTTACAGATTTTGCGTTCTTATACTGATCATACATCTGAACAAAACGATCTGCGTCACCACTTGCTCTGTTGACCCTGTCAATTGCATATCCCTCTGCTTCTTCTATAGTCCTCTTTGCCTGTCCCTCAGCTTCCGGAATAATCTCATTATATTTTTCCAGTGCTTCATTGATTATCCGCTCTTTCTCCTGTTTTGATGAGTTAACGTTGTTAAATGCAGGCTGTACTGCTTTAGGAGGATTGACATTTTGAAGATTTATGGTAACAATTTCAAGTCCTGCTTTATAAATATCAATCTGTTCCTGAAGCATAATCTGTGATTTATCAGCAATCTCTTTTCTGTTAAGTACAATTACTTCATCAACGCTTCGGTCACCTACTACTTCTCTTATAACTGATTCTGCTAAATCTCTCATGGTCTCCTCAACATTCCTAACGTTAAACAGATATTGTACGGGATCTTTGATTCTATATTGAACAATCCACTGTACATCTGCAATATTGAGATCCCCTGTTAGCATAATCGATTCGTTTTCATAACTTTGGGAAGAATACCGTGTGCGTACGCCTGCTTCAATAGTCCTGAATCCAAATTCTTCCTTAAAAACACGTTTTACTTTAACTTTTGTGAGTTTGTCTATACCAAAAGGCATCTTGAAATGTAATCCCGGTTGAGTAGTTGAATGATACTTTCCAAAACGTTGTACCACACCAACTTCTTCAGGATTGATACTGTAAAGACCTGTGATGATGAAAATGATGACCACCAGAATGATTAGTCCGATGATAACAAATTGTTTCGGCATCCTGAATCGACGGAAATCGATCTCCTCAAATTTTTGTAGTGTTGAATTCATCTTAACTCCTGATTGTTGTAACAAATGATGTTATAATTTTACTGTTTAATAAACGAGAATTCTGATTCTGTAAAACAACATAGATTTCATTGCGCAATTTGTTTTTATCTATCATATTTACTAAAAGTGTATACAAAATTCAATAAATTGCAAGGATTTCGTAAAAAATTATATTTTTGGGGATTCTCTTTCGATAGATTTAATATTCTGCTTGTTTTAAAAAATTTGACATCACAAATTAATTCTATGGATACTTTTTATAAACTCAGAAGAAGGTTTTATATGAGTAAAGAATATCCGCTTTTTATAGGCAACACACCCGTAAAAACCAAGGAATCTAAAACAGTACTATGCCCCCATGATAATGAAATTGTGGGAGACGTATCTTTGGCGAATGAAACGCATATACAACAGGCGATAAAAAAAGCAGCAGCATTTTTTCCACAAACAAAGAATATGCCTACATGGAAACGTGCAGAAATCTTAATTGCAATTGCACGAGATATCGAAAATTCTGCAGAATCATTTGCAGAAACTCTAGCGCTTGAATGTGGTAAGAATATCAATTTTGCAAGGGGAGAGGTACAGAGAGCTGTACAAACGTTCATACTTGCTGCTGAGGAATCGAAACGTATCGATGGTGAATACTTCGATTTGGATAGTGTTCCAAAAGGTGAAAAAAAAAGCGCTTTAGTCAAACGATTCCCTCTGGGTACCGTACTTGGAATAACACCTTTTAATTTTCCCTTGAATCTGGTTGCACACAAGGTTGCCCCTGCACTTGCAGTCGGTAATCCGATCATTATAAAACCATCCTCGTTGGCACCCCTTTCAGCGCTCAATCTTGCAGAAATTGTGATAAAATACGTACCGGATGGTATGCTGTCAGTACTTCCCTGCCCAGGTGCAGAAATAATGAGCGCCGTGAAAAGTGAAGGCATCAAAATGATAAGCTTTACCGGAAGTCCTCCTGTCGGATGGAAGCTCAAAGATCAGTGCGGCAAAAAGAAAGTCTGTCTTGAACTTGGTGGAAATGCGGGAGTTATCATTGATGAAGATGCTGATATTGATGCTGCTGTCGAGAAATCATTAGTGGGCGGATTTGCCTATGCCGGGCAGGTTTGTATACACACGCAGAGAATCTTCATTCATAAATCCAAATTTGATGAATTCTCAGCAAAATTTACAGAAAAGACTAAAAATCTTACAATCGGCCATCCACTTGATGGGGAAGCATTCCTCAACTGTATGATAAACGAGCAGGAAGCAATACGAGCTGAGAGCTGGATCGATGAAGCTACCAAACTAGGAGCAAAAATTTGTTGTGGTGGAAATCGTGAAGGCACAAAACTTCAGGCAACGATACTGACCGATACCACACCTGCCATGAAGGTTGAAAAGAATGAAGTATTTGCTCCAATCGTTACCCTCACTCCTTTTACTCAATTTGAACAGGCGATCGACATGGTAAATAATTCTGATTACGGACTTCAGGCAGGAGTATTTACTAATAATCTACAACACACAAAAACTGCATTCAAAAAATTGGAAGTGGGCGGGGTAATCATCAATAATACTCCTACTTTCCGTGTTGACCAGATGCCCTATGGCGGTGTGAAAAATTCAGGTTTCGGACGTGAAGGAGTCAGATACTCTATTGAGGAAATGACCGAGTTGAAACTGCTTGTGATATGATATAACAGCAAAACGAGCATAAAAGAAAGCGAGGATGTGCATCCTCGCCTTCGTCGATTTTTGGTTAAAAATTTTTACCAGAAAATGACTTCTCCGTCTTCAACGGTAAAAATCCTCGGATCAGGATGAAGACATTCTTCCTCTACTTTGTATAATGAATTTGGATAATAATACTCAAAAACCAGTGAATCACTGGCTGCTGTTGTATCAGCTAGGACTTCCCAATCATTCTCTGCCCATGCAAACCATGTATATGTGCTATCCATTTTTATTTTGTTAGCTCTACCATGTCCGGTTTTGTGCATGCTGAACTCTTGATTGATCTTTTCTCGCCCGGCAAATGGAGAATTATCAAAATATTCAGGAATACCTTCCGTGGTTAGAATAAAAGGTGCTGCTGCAGGGATTACCTCGTATTGTGGTTTTTCTTCATCATCAACCACTATTGTATCAACAACTTCATAAGAAACTGGTAGATACGCAATATCCCGACCCATGGCAGTAAACGTTACTGAATTGTTATCCACAACTTCACCCCAATGGATCGGATTCCATTTATTGTCATTATACACTGCAATGTATAGGAAAAGTTCTTCTGTATCAACATTTACTTTTACATCAGAAACATTTACATATTTATTCGTAACATCTCTGAAATTGCTATATCCAAGCCATGGTGGTGCTTTCAGGGAATCTGGCATGAGCTGCTCAAGGGTACCCTTTTCCTGAGAAAAGAGCTTTCGATATACTTTTGCTATTCTATCCTGCAGGTTATAGCTTCCCGGATTCGCTTCTGAACCCATGAAAGGTATCACTTCTCCATCGGGCAAAACTATTGAGTTCCACGCATGATTATTGGATCTATCCGGCCAGTATGGAGTGTAATCACTGGTGATAGCCAATCCATTAGCACGCATAGCATAGATCGCAAAATTAGTCATATCTTCACAGCGACCATACCCATTTTTAAGCATGTCTTCAAGCCCTTGATCCGCTGGATGGTAATAGAAAACATCTTTGAAGGTGAACAACTTTCGAGCTCTGTCATTCACAAGAAAAGCAAGCTCTAGTGCGTCATTTGTGGAATCCCTCAGATCTGCAAATTCTTCCCAGAAATATCGTCTCCAGTTTGAAATTGGCTCTGATGATCCTCGGTATGGAAGAATATATTCTTTAAAATCTTCCCATGAATATTGCTTTGTCCAGGGCAAAGTTTCATAGGCATGAAAAGCAAGATCGATATCATTAATCAAATAATCTGCGGTGATCGTTTTCTCATCCTCTCTTTTTTCTATAAGTTTGTACTGAAGCTCGCCCAACTCCTTCTCAAGAAAATCAATATGCGTCTGAACCTCTTGTGCTGTTTCAAAATCCATCACATTGAGGGGAACTTTTTCTCCAAGAGAATCGACCAGTGCGACGTTTGCATAGCCATGATCGGGCATATAAGCAATAAGAAAAGATGCTGCTTCCAGCTTTTGAGGATCATTTTTATAGTGATAGAGCACCTTGAGCAATTCCTTCTGGTTATCACCAGCTTCATCAAGTGTTTCCAGTACCTTTTCACGATACTCAATCGGAATGCTCGATTCAATATCCTTGGCTGAATAGGGTTTAAACAACGAACAAGAAGCTATGAACAGAATTAATAGAACTAATATAAATGTAACTAGTTTCATCATTTATTTACTCCGACTGTAACTTTTCTGAATCGTGCTGGTGCTGCACCGTGAGACATCTCTGCTGTTTGTCCAGGTTGTCCTTTCCCACAATTTGGCACACCCCAGAGTTGCCATTCCTCTTCACCGCAGATCGCATCGCAACTCTGCCAGAATTTTGGAGTAATGCCTTGATAGGTGGGATTTTTTACCATTCTAACCTTCTTACCATTTTTGATCTCCCAACCCATTTCTGTAGTGAATTGAAAATTCAAACGCCGTTGATCAATACTCCAGGTTTTGTTGGTCTCCATAAGGATTCCATCTTTTGTATCTGCTATAAGCTCATCAAGAGTCCCCAGAACAGGCATAAGTGAAATATTTACCATACGGATCATTGGAATATTGTCATAACCGTCAGCTCGATTACATCCCCGACTTCTTTTATCTCCTATGACATGCGCAAGTTCACGGTTTGTCAGATACATCTTGTATAATCCATTCTGTATCATATGATAACGCTGTGCACGAACGCCATCATCGTCATATCCAAAGGTTGCAAGCCCTGTTGGCACGGTCGAATCAGCTACCACATTTACGATTGATGAACCATAATGAAAATCTCTGTAGAGATCAGTAGTAAGGAAGCTTGTTCCTGCATAATTTGCTTCCATACCAAGCACTCTGTCCAGCTCGGAAGGATGCCCGATGGATTCATGTATCTGTAGGGCAAGCTGGCTTCCTTCAAGGATCAGATCCTTCTCACCAACCGGGCAATCAGGAGCATCCAGTAATGCAATCGCTTCTTCACGAATCCGTTCTGCATTCTCAACAAAGGGAGTTCCAAGTATGAACTCATATCCCATCTGCGAGTATTGTCCTCCAAAAGAAGCTGGATATGATCGAACCTGAACATTTGGTCCATCAACTGCAGTGGCAGAATATCCTCCACCACTTCTGAGTAATATTTGTTCGATAAAGGTACCCTCTGTGTTTGCCATCCACTGATGTTCTTTTAGGAAACTCATCGAAGATTCCGCTACTTTTATTTTGTCTTTTTTCCTGAGAATGCTATTGATTTTATAGAGAAGCTCTAGTTTTTCTTCTGTTGAAACCTCAAATGGATCGATAATATATGGTGATGTCCAAATATCCTGATGCACAGGTTCTGGTGCAAGGATAATACTGTTTTTCCGTAGTGTGGCAGAAGCTTTGGCGATCTTGACCGATTGTTTCGCAACTTTTTTAATCTCGTTATTCGTTACGATCGAACTTGATGCAAATCCCCATGAACCATTTGCAATCACTCGAATACCAAATCCGAGAGAGTCGCTATTATCGAGTGTCTCAAGGTCACCATTCTTCACCTCAAGACTCTGATTTTTTAGGTTTATTATACGAATATCAGCATAGGATGCTCCGTGCAAGATTGCAGCATCCAAGGCAAGTTGTAAAAGGTCTTTCACTTTGTACTCCTATTTCCTATTTTAAAAGAATTATTTTATCAATAATCTGAGTTTTATTATCTCTTATCTTGATAAAGTATATTCCATTTGGTACAGCATTTTGAGCTTCATTCCGACCATCCCAGGTTAAGATTATAACCTTATCCTCTGAGGTTTCTGGTGTCAGTTCTATGATCTTCTGCCCTTTAATATTGTAGATCGATGCAGTAATCTGATCTGGCGAAATCTCTTTTCTTTTATAACTTATCTGCGTTATACCTTCAGTTGGTTGAGGATAGATCTGAAGTGTAACTGTTTCAATTTCCGATTCATCAAAATCATAATAGGGATCAGGAGGATCGGTGGTAAATTTGATTGCCAATTCGTTCTCGAGTTCAGTAGCACTTGCAGGATACACATTTGCATACGTATAAAGTACTCCATCAGATTGATCGAGATTCTCAATGCCAACCGTACTATAATTGCTCGTAGCATCCGGATTATTTATCGTTTTATAATTTATCTGGATTTCTCCATTGCCATCATTTGCAGGCGTGTAAGCAGGATCAAAGAGTATCAATTCAAATTTCTCTACAGAAGTATCATCAAATCTGTTCACGCATCCATTCCATTCAATGATAAATCTATTTTGTGCTGCATCGTAATAATGGCATATCCGCATATCATGATGATAAATTGTATCGTTGATTGTAAAGGTTTCTCCAATAAGATCATCCCAATATGCACAAACTTGCCCATAAGGTCCTAGGGCTGAAGGAATATCCCAATTTCTGAAATTCGTCCAATTATTGGTAATAAAAGATATCCATCCATTCGAACAGATAGTTATCTCATTGAAAATTTCTCCATAAAAGGTAAAATCGAAAGGCAGATCGATGGTTTCTGAATCATCATCAACCATCAAAATTACTTCGCCCAGTCCACCTTCATTCGGGTCGATTTCAATCCACTCGTAGGTTGGCACTTCATCATAATCAACATCATAGCTATCATAGGCATAATACCCATACGCATCAGGTCCGGTTGGAGCCGAAGTATCTACAGGACCTACTTCCAGGGAAAAATATACATGGTCAATTCTCCCCTCTTCATCGGTTAAAACCAGCTCAAAAGGAATGTTCCTGCCGATGAAGCAGTTAGCAGAGATTTCCACATCAAATGTCCCCTGACCAGTAGTACCTGCAGTAATAGTTCCAAACGATGCTTGGTTAGATATCATAGTTGCAGCATCGCTGTAAACTGATAAGGTTCCTTGAATATTGTTTCCATCAAGAGAACCGATATTTTTTATTGTTACATGGATCTCATTAGTTTGCCCTGAGATAAGCCAGCCATTATCTGTCACTACATTAACTGCATCAACCTCAAAGACAAGAGAAGAAGTTAACATAGAGATTTTAGCTATATTATCAGGAGATATTGCAAGAGTAAATTCTATAACCTCATTATCGGGAGTTTCGACGTCCATAGTAACGTCATAAGAACCATCTGCTGTTTCCCCAGCAGCAATATCGCCAAAGGATTGTGTAGGTGTTCCGATATTTACATAATCACTATTGGAAGAAAGCGTTGCCTGTACTCCTCCAGCAGAACCAGTTCCATAATTTTTCAGCGTTATATTGATATCGCTTGTACTTCCAGCAACAAGAGCGGGATCAGCATCATAACTAAGTACACCAACATCAACTGTTTCCTGAATAACATCTATATCCTGAATGAATGGAATATAATTAGGGCTGGTAATTGTTATTGTCATAGTGCCCTCGGATTGTGGGGAGATTGCCAATGTTGTCTGTCCATTTTCAATCATTTCCACACTGTAGAACTCACCATCTTTAATCGCAGTAACAACAGCATCATCAAGATTTGGACATGCAATATCCAGATAATTTGTCCCGATACTCAGTGAACCCGGAAGTGTGCAATCGATTTCCTCCGGAATCGTTGTCCACATAGTGAGACTGGGATCTCCGAGAATATTATATACATGAAAATAAAATTCAACCTGCTCTCCAGGTGCTTGTTGCAGGGGGAAATTATGATATAGCTCAACTTTTCCTCGAAGCACTGCCGAGCCAAAATCATAGATCCCTTCGTCGAGTAAACCATAATAAAATCCGGAAAATATTGAATTATTTAATTTTGTGCTTGTGTGCAGATCCGAAGGACCGATAAAAACAACTCCTCCCTGAGGAGCGGTGGGTGTACCAAGCTGGGTGATTGCTTCTCCAAAACAAGGATCAGCAGAAGTATTTGCAAAATCACCTGTATTACACACAAAAGATGTCACAACTGGGGTTAATAAGCCGTTGCTCAAACTGGTCATGTCACTGACATGGAACTCTGGATAATGCCATCCATTGGCGTCACCCCATCCACGGTAATTAAGAAAACTGATTCCTGCATTTATTCTGCTGATGATCTCTGAAGTGCCTGGATATATGGGAGGATAGAAAACCGTATCAACCTGAGAAAATCCATAATTCAACATTTTGTCACGTAACCAGCGGGATACTTTTACAGGAGTACTTGGCGTGGGAGGTGTTGTGCTGTAATTTCCAGCTACCACAAGCGCTTTTTTCAACCATTCGGGTTCAGTTACATATGGTGTTTTTTCATATGATACAACTTTGTTTATGATTGTCCAAAGCTGATTTACTTCATCGATTGAAATTCTACCAACTATTACCTCAGGAAAATAATCAGAACCTGCAAGCATTGAGTATGGATGATCCGACACATCATTTTCTGCGCTAAAATAGAAGGAAGGAACTGCAAAATAATCGTCAACATCTCCGATGAGGAGTACATAATCCGGTGGCACATCTGACGTATCATATACCTGCTGAATGTATGCCTTTACTTCATTAGAAGTTGTGCCGGTTTCATCAAGAGTTGCTACCTGGCACTCTATACCCTTTGCTTCTTTCCAGTTAATGAAATCCTGAATGTAATTTGCCAGAATTTGATGACAAATAATAAGCATTTTGGATGGCTCAGTGGGAAGTCCAGCCAGATAGGACGAATCGAAGTTTTCTACCAAACTTCTATATACAGGTTTATACACTCTTGAGATGCTTCCCGGATAATTGAACTGCCCTCTTGGGATGACCGAGATATCTGCAGATACTATTTCGGAGTATATATCCTTTTCTTTATCGTAAATTACATTCTTAATAGTGATAGTATGTCCGATCAGTTCACGAAATGCAAAACTATTTGCTACGGCGATTCTTTGACCCGCACTCCCTTTGTATGTAGAAAGAAGTTCACCATCAGTGGAATATTCTGCAATTGTACAATCGTTGATAATGATTTCAACATCCATTGAGGGTAATGTAATAGTCGTAGATATAACCTTTTCTTCTAAAATCTCTGTTGCTCTGCTATCTGTAAAATGAATGTCTATACCATCACCTTTTGTGTTAAAGGTAAAATGTTTGCCTGCAAAAAGAGCAGTATTTGCAAGGATAAAAACTGCGAGAGTACACAAAATCTTTTTCATTTTGCCCCTTTATAAAATTTTCATACAAAAAGAAAAAAGGTATTTTTATGTCCAGAATTGTAAGAAGAGTGAACCATGAAAGACTCGAATGACCACAAAAAAAGTAAATCCTTCTTATCTCAACAATACCACCTTCCTGATCGTTTCATTGCCCTCAATGTTCATCATGATGAAATATATTCCAGATGATAAATTGTTAACCGGATAAGTTAGTGAATGTTATCCAACATTCATTTCATCATGAATAATCTGTCCAGGTTAGATGATAATCTTCATCTGCAGGAACTACGAACAACGGATCTTCCTGGATATTATAATATACATCGCAACTATCTCCATTGACGTTTGTGGAAACATTACTTCCAACAGAATCTCCACAACCAAAAAAATTTTCAAATTCATTATCGTAGAAATCAGAATAGGTGATAGATGGAAGAGCTTCGCTTACCCAGATACCATAATTATATGAATTGTAAGCAACAATCTATTTTCCATTAAAGTATCTTCCAGAAGTGTCCGCACTTGACATATCAGAAGAAATCAGACAGCACATCCAAGCAAAAAAACGTTGGAAAATCAAAATCCTGCACCTTTGAAGTGAGAAACAAAAAAGATCTGGAAGATTTTTAAAAAGTAATGCAGCTTAAGATTATATCGAAATAGTATCCGGGAATAAATCTGAGAGTAGGTGAGATATTACAGCTACGGAAAACAGGGATACCCCCAAAAATTTGGAGGTGATTTCTGTGGATTACTATAGATAAAGGGTTTGCGATATATTTTGTTGGAAAATTAC
>DRBZ01000003.1 GCA_011043895.1 Candidatus Cloacimonadota bacterium | reverse complement strand
TTACCTGATTTTTTTATCCGTGCAAACATCGATATCTCCTATGTTTGACACTCAGATATTTGCCTGATTAAATCTATGTCAAGTCATTTCACCCAATTCTGTGGCACCACGTTTTGAGAAATCACAAACCTTAAACCCCATGAATAAAGGGTCGGCCGCTTGTTAGTTGGCAGTAACTGTAAAAGAAAAGTATAATTATTTTCCGTTAATTATTTATTGACATCACAACAAAAGTTTATTAATAAAGAAACATGCAGAAAACAAAAATTGGAATGAAAAATTCACAGCGTATGGAGCAAAAGCTTAAGCTTTCTCCCCAGATGCTTATTACTGCTGAGTTGCTGCAGAAGCCGGTACTCGAACTGGAAATGGTGCTGAAAAAAGAACTTCGCATTAATCCCTTTCTGCAGGATCTTAATACTGATTCCCAGAGGGAAGATATTGAAGACTTCGAGGGGATCGAAGAACTTCAGGATATGGAAGATGATGGTGACCTGGCTGACCAGATCAAACAGATCAATACGATCATTAATGATATTGATGAAGTAACAAATGCACAATTCAATTACGAGAGAAGCAATCGCTCAGGGACTACTTCGAATGAGAACATTGATTTCGAAACTGCAAAGGAAAATGTATGGGATAACTTTGTGCAACAGGTTCATGAACTTGGTCTTAACAAAGTAGAACTAGCATTTGCTGATACAATACTAAACAGTCTTGATGACAATGGCTATCTTGATGTAGAACTTGAAGAATTATATGATGAACAGGATATTGACCCAGAACGTGCAGAAGAAATACATACATCAATCATGAAGATATACCCACGCGGGATTGGGGCTCGGAACCTAACCGAATGCCTTCTTGCCCAGCTTGATGAGGAGATTGCTTCGCATCCGGTCATTACTTCGATAATCGAGAAGGATCTACAGATTTTACAAAATCAGAAATTTGAAGAACTTCGTAGTAAATACAATATTACCTTTGAAGAGCTTATTACAATTAAAAATATCATCAGTCATCTCGACCCAAAACCGGGAAGTAGAATCACTAACAAGACTTCTTCCTATATCAAACCTGATATCATCGTAAAAGAGATTGATGGTGACCTTGAAATAATCGTAAATGATATGAATATTCCCGAACTTACAATTAATAAGGAATATGCACAACGTCTTCTGCAGCAGGCGCGGGACAAGAAAAGTGCTCTCAAGTATATTCGTTCAAAATTGGTAGCTGCAGAAAATTATGTGAAAGCTCTCTGGATGCGTCGAGAAACCCTCCTTCGAATTACTAACGAGCTTATCAAACAACAACCTGCCTTCTTTCGCGAAGGAAAAAAAATTCTAAAGCCAATGACGTATGATGATGTGGCAAAAGAAATAAAGCGTGATGTTTCTACGATTTGCAGAGTGGTTAATAATTACTACATAGAAACGTCGATTGGTTTGTTTCTCATGAAATGGTTCTTCACCAGCAAAGTGGGTGAATACTCTTCTCAACAGATCAAGCAGGAAATACAGAAAATTGTGGATGAAGAAAATAAGAAGAAACCCTTGAGTGATCAGAAGATCGTAAAGAAGCTTGCTGAGAAGGATATTCAGGCATCACTGCGGGTCGTTACCAAATATCGAAACCAGATGGGAATTCCAGCCAGTCGTCTTCGTAGGCAGCATCTATAATTTGACATAATTAACCTTCATATCTTCCATCATAACTTATGAAACCCTTTGAAGTTCTTGCGTCAGGATATTTTCCCCTTCATAAACTTAGAGTAATTCCTGTTAAGAGAACACTTATTTTTGACCGGGAGGTAGAAGCACTGATAGAATCTCACTGGAAAGAGGAGATGAAAAAAGCACAGCACAAGAACAAACTCCTTTATAATGGACCAATTTACCGTCTCGAAGATTATAACATCGAAGAGGATATCCTCGAGGTATTTGTTTCGAACACTAATTTTAAAGAATTGATGGGTACAAATTTCTTTCATCCCGAATTAGCTGAAAAGTATGGCAAAGCAGCACTCTCCAACGCAATCGCACTCAGTACATTTTTACAGAGTTCGAATGGCAAATTCATTTTTGTAAAACGGAGCGAGAATATTTACTTTGGAGAAGGGCTCTGGCATTTGATTGCGGGACAATTTTCTATCGAATCGAGTATCAAAGATGAGGATTCAGCATTCAGTGTACTTGAGAAGGAGCTTCATGAAGAAGCAGGAATAACATGCGAACAAATCGATGAATGTTTGTGCCTTGGACTCATCAAAGATACATGTCATTATAAACCCGAATTAGTTTTTTTCACAAAAGTATCTATTCCAGCAAAAAAGATAGAAACTATGATCGAGCATGCACATGATGATTTTGAACATGAGGAGGTTGCAGTAATTCCTGCAGGTGGCCTTGAAAATTTTTTTAAGCAATACAAATTTACTAGTATCGCACAGGGAAACTACTACCTCTACAAGAAAGTAATGCAGCATGGATGAAGAACTTTTTACCAAAGACACAACAATAGATTTCAGGGATATGCCTTTGGCAGAACGGGTGCGTCCTCAAACACTTGATGAATTCGTAGGTCAGCAGAGGATACTCGAGAAGGACACGATACTTCGGAATATCATAGAGAATAATGAACTCACATCCCTTATCTTCTGGGGACCTCCCGGCACCGGCAAAACAACACTTGCAAGAATTATTGCAAATCGCACCAACGCACATTTCATCTTCTTCAGTGCGGTACTCTCAAAGATTACCGAAGTTCGCGAAGCCATGAAAGAAGCAGAATTCAATCTGCGAAATTTTCATAAGAAGACAATTTTGTTTGTTGACGAGATCCATCGATTCAACAAAGCACAGCAGGATGCATTTCTCCCATTCGTGGAAAAGGGCGTGATAATCTTGATCGGAGCAACGACTGAAAATCCCTCTTTTGAAGTGATCGCCCCACTGCTCTCCCGCTGCAAAGTCATTGTGTTGGAAGCCCTTGATGAAGAAGATATTTACACTATCATAACCAAAAGCTTCGAGAATCCCCGCAGTGATATTCAGGATTATCGTAAAATGTTCGATAAAAAGATCCTTCACTTTATTTCGGATTATGCTTGTGGTGATGCACGTGTTGCACTTAATTCTATCGAACTTATTATTAAAGCGTATGGAGAACAGAAGGAAAAACTCACAGTCGAACGCATCAAGAAGCTTCTGGAGAAGAACAATCTATTTTATGATAAAGATAGAGAGGAACATTATAATATCATTTCTGCATTGCATAAATCCCTGCGTGGAAGTGATCCACAGGCAGGATTGTACTGGCTTGCGCGAATGTTGGAAGCCGGAGAAGATCCTAAATATATCGTACGCCGCCTTATCCGCTTTGCTTCAGAAGATGTGGGGCTTGCTGATCCTCAAGCGCTGGTTCAAGCTGTGACGGTTAAAGATTCGATCCACTTTCTCGGTATGCCAGAAGCTAACACTGCTCTTGCTCAACTTGTGATATATCTGGCTACTGCACCAAAAAGTAACAAACTCTACACTGCCTACAAAGCAGCTGCCGAGGACGCCAAAAACACAAGTCATCTCGGTGTACCATACCATATCCGCAATGCACCCACAGAATTGATGAAGGATCTTGGGTACGGTAAAGATTACAAATATTCTCATGAGTTTGAGCAGGCGTATTCCTATCAGAATTATTTCCCAGAAAAGATGAAGGAGCGGACATATTATATTCCTACACAGTTTGGTTTTGAAAAAGAGATCAAGAAGCGTCTAGAATGGTGGAAGAAGCTGAGGGAAAAGGAACAAAAGAAATAATTATTACTCTTTGGAGCAAATACAGCAGTTCATGAATTCATTAATTCAAAAAAAGATTCCATATTTTAAACTTTTTCCCCACATTCTCACTCATAATAACCAAAGATGTGAAAACTAAATAACCAATCGGAGGTTACAATGAAAAAATATGTGGTACTCGTCGTATTGTTCGCACTGATGACAACACCACTCTTTGCCCAGATGAAGATGAATCTTCAGGGAAAACAAATGATGCAACGTGAGGGAAAAGGTAAAATGGAACATCCAATGAAAAAGTGTGATGCTTCTATGGGCTTTCCTTTCTGGATGGCTGATGAGCTTGAATTGAGCGATGATCAGATCGACCAGGTCATGGACTTTCTTGCACAATCTAAGAAGCAAATCATTGATCTTAAGGCAGATATCGATAAATTGGAAATCGACCAGAGAATAGCACTGAAAGATGAAGATTTCAAAGCAGCCCAAAAGCTCGTTGATCAGATATACGCTAAAAAAGCAGACATTGCCAAAGAACATATTAATGTGAAAGAAAAGGTCCACTCGATCCTCACGCAGGATCAAATCGAAAAGATGAAAGACTTGCGCAGTGAAATGCCAAAAGGACACCCAAATTTGCATCATAACTGCGAAGAATAAAGCTATTCTCCCTCTCACGTAGGGCATCCTTATGGGTGCCCATTTTTTTATACTGCTTTTATTGACAGCAAGTACGCACGTTACGCACAATTATCTTTGCCATGAAATCAAAGCAAGAACTCATTAAAGCAGTAAAAGAACATCCGCTTCCTCGCCATATTGCTATCATTATGGATGGCAATGGGCGATGGGCAAAAAAGAAGAATCTTCCACGTCTGAAAGGTCATCAGGTTGGAACTCGAGCTGTGAAGAAGATCGTACAGATTTCTGGTGAGATCGGATTACCATATTTGACCATCTATGCATTTTCAACCGAGAATTGGCGGCGTCCAAACGATGAACCGAAAGCAGTACTGTCGCTCATCGAACGAACGCTTATGAAAGAGATAAAGGAGCTTGATGAGAACGATGTAATTATTCAATTCATCGGTTCGAGAAATGGCTTGCCCGCTTCAATGCTCAAAAAAATGGATAATGCGTATGAAATGACCAAAGATAATACAGGGCTTCATCTGCTGGTTGCGGTAAACTATGGTGGAAGGATGGAGATCATCGAAGGAATTAACAAACTACTGAAGGAGAAGAAAGATACAATCTCACTGGATGAATTCGCGAACTATCTTTATACAAAAGGCATTCCTGATCCTGACCTTCTTATTCGCACAAGTGGTGAGTTACGATTAAGCAATTACCTGATCTGGCAGATTGCGTATTCAGAACTCTACTTTACTGATATACTCTGGCCGGATTTTTCTCAGGAGGAATTCCTCAAAGCCATTCTGGATTTTCAGAACCGTTCACGACGTTTTGGTGGAGTGTAATATGAAAACAGTCACAGTTCGTGTTTTGAGCTCCATGGTCTATGGACCTGTCATGCTGATCTGTGCGTGGCTTGGCGGTTATGTACTGCAAGCACTTCTTTCAATAGTAATTATCTTTGGTATGCATGAGCTTTTTTCTATTATACGCGATCATAGAAATGTGACGATGCGCTTTCCATTCCTGCTGATCGCTGCACTCATCATAAGCTGGTTAATCTTTTATTCAGGATTGAAATATGTAACCTTTCTTTATACCTTCTTTCTGTTCTTCTTTGTGGCACTGGACGTATTCTCAAACAAAATTCCCCAATCCATTGAAAGAATCTCTTACAGTATGTTCAGCTTGATGTATCTTCCTCTTATGCTTTCATTTTTATACCTTATTCGATCACTCGAACATGGTAGGTTCCTACTCATTATTTTATATGGATCGATCTGGTTGACTGACTCTGCTGCCTACTTCCTTGGTGCAGCATTCGGGAAACATAAGAACATCTTTAGTTCGAGTAAAAATAAATCTTTGGAGGGATTCATTGCTGGTTTCATCACTGCTTTCGTGAGTGTGTATTTACTTAATCAGCTCGTATATCTTATTTTTGGATACTATGCACTCTACTCCTGGCTCGATATACTCGTGTTCGGATTTATCGTGGGCTTCCTCGGTCAACTTGGCGATCTTATTGAATCAATTTTAAAACGTGACCTTGAAGTTAAGGATACTTCAAACCTAATTCCTGGTCATGGAGGTATTTTGGATAGATTTGACAGTCTCCTTATCAGTGCGCCATTCCTCTATTTTTATTTCAGTATGACTGGATAATGTTATGAAGAAGATCGCATTACTTGGTGCAACCGGGTCGATTGGACAATCAACCCTCGAAGTGGTAAGAAATCATCCTGACAGATTTCAAATTGTCATAGTTTCTTCCCACTCAAAATTTGAGCTACTTCAAGAGATCACAAAGGGAATTCCAATTGAACATATTGTCATGACGGGCAATGAGAATACTATTACTGATCCTTCGGTTCATCAGGGTGAAGATGCATTACTTGAGCTTTTAAGAAATACCGATTATGATATTTTACTCAATGCTGTTGTAGGTTCTGCGGGACTCAAATATACTGTTTCAGGACTTGAAAGTGGACATGATGTTGCGCTGGCAAACAAAGAATCGATGGTTATAGCAGGTGAGATCGTCACAGAAATAGCCAGAAAGAATTCGTGTATAATCATCCCAGTGGATAGTGAGCACAGTGCCATTATGCAGTGCCTGAATGGTGTAAGAGAGAGATCACAAGTGAGAAAAGTCATTCTTACTGCCTCGGGGGGACCCTTTCATAATTTGAAAAAAGAGGCGTTCAAGAATATCACCCTTCGCGATGCGCTGCAGCATCCCAACTGGGCAATGGGCAATAAGATCACAATCGATTCTGCAACCATGGCAAATAAAGGGCTGGAAGTTATCGAGGCACATTATTTATTCGATATGCCGTATGAAGATATTGATGTGATTATACATCCTCAATCCATCATCCATTCAATGATTGAATTTATCGATGGTTCTATCATCGCACAGCTCAGCTTCCCGGACATGAAGATCCCTATCCAGTATGCACTAAGTTATCCGAACAGAATTCGTGCAACAGCAGAATATACAGACCTTTCACAGATTCATGAACTGACCTTTTATAAACCAAATTATGAAAAATTCCCATTGCTAAAACTCGCTTTTGAAGTGGGCAAAGCAAAGGGAATTATGCCGACCATTTTCAATGCAGCAAACGAAGCAGCAGTGACACTCTTTCTTAAGGAGAAAATATCATTTATCGAAATTCCTGAGATAATTGAGAATGAACTTTCAAGAAACAATATCCCAAATCCTGATTTAGAAACGATCATCTCTATAGATACTGAAATAAAGAAAAAAATATTCAACGCGTATAAATAACTTTTAGAGGTAATTATGAGGAAAATTATTTCCCGTCCATTCATTCCGATAAGTATCGCATTCATTTCAGGTATTATCATAGGGAAGAATGTTGAGTTTCCATTTTTCAATCTATTTTTCTTCCTCGCAATTATTTCGATTCTTTTATTATTCTCAAAAAGAAAATCCCTCTTTCTTTTGCTGATCTTTATCGTTTCATTTGGAATATTCAGATTCAGAATTACGGGATTATACCCCATAAATCACATAACTCATTTTATAGATAGACTTGGTCAGGAAAAACTTGAAATTCAGGGTAGAGTCAGTCAGGAGCCTATCATAAAGAATGATAAAACTTCTTGTATCGTGAATATTTCATCGCTGGATGGAATATCGGTCAAGGGTAGAATTCAAGTATTTATAAAGAACATCTCGAGGGAAACTTCTGGAATAACATATGGTGATTCAATAATGTATCGAGGTTCGGTCTTTCGGGCAGATAAGAACAATAATCCTTTCAGTTTTAATTACAGAGAATTCCTTGAAAACAAGCATATTTATGGTATCTCATATGCATATAGTAATGATATTCAGATTACATCCTCTTCTCGCAATCTTTACTATTATTCGATCATCAGTCCCCGGGATTGGCTTCGAAAAAGAATTGAACGATATTATTCTCCTCGATATGCAGGATTTTTAAAGGCGATACTTCTTGGAGAAAAGGAATCTCTCCCTTCCCAGATCAGAAAGGATTTTGCCCGTTCTGGATTATCCCACATTCTGGCAGTAAGCGGACTTCACACAGGTGTGATAGCTTTGATTTTACTGCTCATCCTGCAAATCTTCATTAGAAACAGAAATATTGTTCGAATCATTACAATTCTTCTACTTATCTATTATATGCTGCTTGCTCATGCTGTACCATCTGTTCAGCGGGCAGTTATTATGATCAGTTTGTTGTTGCTGGCAAAGATTCTTCAAAGGAAGGTAGATAGCGTTAACATCCTGTTCGGTGCAGCGTTTATCATCCTTCTCATTAATCCATCCCAACTGTTCAGCGTTGGTTTTCAACTGTCGTTTGTATCAGTCTTCTCGATCCTGATTGTTTTTCAGTTTTTTTCGAGACTACTGAATCCATTGAGAGAAAAATGTAGATTTCTGTTCTGGATTGTCAGTCTTGTCTTCTTAAGTTTTGTTATTCAGCTTATCCTCGCTCCGTTGACGATCTATTACTTCCACACATTAGCGTTTGGTGGTATTATTGCTAATGTGCTTGCGATTCCTATGATCTCGTTGGTTCTGCCGCTTTCGTTGCTCTCGATCCTACTCCCCATTCCATTCCTGAGTATATGTTATGCTGCTGCAAATAAACTTCTCCTCTTTATTATCTTTTTACTTTCAGATTTTGTTTCATCACAGAGGATACTGCTTTTTGATTTTCTCGTGCTTGATGCTTTTCAGGTTGTTGGTCTCTATGGAATTTTAATTGTGCTGATACTTATCTGGAAAAACAACGATTCCTTTTTCAAAATTTTGGTAAAATCGTCTTTCGCTTTAGTTGGATTAATTCTACTGATAATAATCCCATCTCTTATCTCACCGCGAATCTTCCAGATGACAGTGCTTGATGTTGGTCAGGGAGATGCAATTGTGATTAGAACACCAAACAGAAAAACCATACTAATTGATACCGGTGACAAAACCGAGGGAAAAAACTATGGAGAACAGGTAATAATTCCATACTTCCAATCTCAGGGAATTAAATCTATCGACCTTCTTGTGCTCACTCACCCCCATGCGGATCATACAGGTGGAGCAATGAGTGTAGTAGAAAACATGAATGCTGATGAAGTGCTTCTTCCGAAATGCGAATATGAATCATTGCTGTGGCAGAATTCACTCGAATATTTTTCAAAAAAGAACATCCCAATAATCTATGCAGATACATCACTTTCTTTTGATGAGTTCGAGCCAGTTGCGATCAGACTACTCCATCCGGCATTTGATTATACAAATGCAAATAATATAAACAACTATTCCGTAGTGTTGCGATGCGATTATAAGGAGTTATCTTTACTTCTTACCGGAGACGCAGAGCAAGAAGTTGAAAATCTACTTCTTGGCGATAGCGATCACTCAAAACTACTTGATGTTGATATTCTCAAGGTAGGACATCACGGTAGCTCTACTTCTTCCTCTCCAAATTTTATTGAAGTGGTTTCTCCAGATTATTCTGTCATCTCAGTTGGTGAGAATAACCGTTATAATCTGCCAAAGGAAGAGATAATACATCGTTTAGAAAATTATGGAAGTGTTTTCAGAACAGATCAAGATGGTGCTGTGGTTTTTATTTATGGAGGAAATACATTGAAGGTTCAAACGATTGTTTCTGGAAAAGAAATATTTGATTCTGATATATAAAAAAAACGAGCCGCCGGGGAAGCGGCTCGACTCTACTAAGAGTAAAGGAGGGAATTATGAGGAACCTGATAGTTTTCCGTATAAAAATACGTGTCAAGTTTTTATTCAATTTTTTTTATATTAAAAAATCCCCTCAACATAAGAAGAAGAGGGGATCATAATATTATCTTATTATTCGAATTTCAAGGAGAGAATTTCGAAATTCTTATCTACCTGGTCTTGTAGATAGCTAACCTCATCTTCTGGAAGATGCTTGAATCTTCCCTGATACTTGAAATATTCCTTAATCGGCTTTCTTTCTTTAATTTTCATGTTTTGCTTATAGTGCAAACCATCCTCAATTTCATAAAGTGGGAAGATGTTTGTTTGTACTGCAAGCTTTGCGAGTTTGACTGTATATCTGGGATCGGTCTTCCACCCAGTGGGACATGGCGCAAGAATGTGAATGAATTTAAATCCTTTCGTGTTCTTCGCTCGTTCTAGTTTTTTTCTTAAATCTTCTGGATAACCAACAGATGCGGTTGCGGTATAGGGAATCCTATGAGCAGCCATAATCTCAACCATGTTCTTCTTTGGTCCCTTCTTGTAGTGTTTTACAGGAGTAGTGGTCGTCCATGCTCCATGAGGAGTTGCTGAACTTCTCTGAATTCCTGTGTTCATATATGCTTCGTTATCATACACGATATACGTAATATCATCATTTCGCTCTGCTGCGCCAGAAATTGCCTGCATGCCTATATCAAAGGTGCCACCGTCTCCTGCCCATGCGATCACATTGGTCGAGGTATTGCCCTGTACTTCCAAACCAGCTTTGATGCCCGAAGCCATGATGGCAGCAGTCTCGAATGCTGTATGGAAAAGAGGGACATTCACTGCTGTGTATGGGTAAGGTCCATCGATCACTGCCCAGCAACATGCTGGAATCGTGAGCATTGTATCTTTTCCAAATATCTTGAGTGCATAACGCATTGCCAGCGATCCTCCACAGCCCTGACAGGCGAGGTGACCAGGTGACATAATTTCTTGTTCTGGAATTGTTAATCTCATTTCTTTACTCCTTTCCAGATTAAATCATTTGGCTCATCATGCTCAAGTGCATTATAGGCAATATCTTTGATATCCTCTATCTTTACATCTCGTCCACCAAGCCCAGCAATATAGGAACGAACAGGAATATCAATTTCATTATAAAGTGCTGACTTCAACTCTTGTGAGAAGATTCCACTATAGCCCGGTGAAATATTTCTGTCGATGACTGCGAGCTTCTTCGCTCCACCGATCGCTGCAAGAATATCTTTCTTTGGATAGGGGCGGATATATCTTATCTGCAGATTTCCTACCTTGTGACCTTCTTCTCTGAGTGTATCAACGGTTACATTCGTTGTCTCTGCGATAGTTCCCGAAGTAACCATGATCATATCAGCATCTTCACATCGATAGGCATGAATGAGATCGTAATGACGTCCGGTAATCTCTTCATATTCTCTACAAGTTTCTTTGATCACATCGATTGCCTGATCCATGGCTTCCTGCATTTTATATCGGAATTCGTAATAATACTGCTCATCGGTAAGTGCACCAAATGACCTAGGGTCGTTCACGTCCATTTTATATTCGGGTTTATAAGGAGGAAGGAATTTATCTACCAGTTCCTGCTCTGGCATATCGACAACTTCGACCGTGTGTGAGAGGAAAAAGGCATCAAAGGAAATAAGTGTGGGAAGTAGCACTTTTTCACTCACCTTGTAACTGATGATCGTTGAATCCAGAATGTCCTGCGCACTTGATGAGAAGATAGACATCCAGCCAGTATCTCGCTGAGACAAACTGTCATTCTGATCAGCCCATATTGACCAGCCTGGAGCCATAGCTCTGTTCACATTTGCCATGACGATTGGCAGGCGTGCCAATCCAGCCCAGTGAAGCATCTCATGCATGAGCGCAAGCCCCTGAGCGCTGGTTGCTGTATAAGCACGGGCTCCAGTGGAAGAAGCACCAATACATGCTGCCATTGCTGAATGTTCAGATTCTACTTTAATAAATTTTGCCTTCAGTTCACCGTCTGCAACGATATCTGAAAGCTTTTCTACGATTAGTGTCTGCGGTGTTATCGGATATGCTGCAATCACCTGTACGCGGGAAAGCTGTGCTCCCCAGGATGCAGCATAGTTACCCATCATTGTCTTTTTCATTTGCCCTCCAGCTCTTCATTGATTGCGTCCTTGGGACATTCTTCCACACACATCAAACATCCCTTGCAGTAATCATAATCGATGACCGGTTTTTCGTCCACGATCTTGATTGCTGGTTCGGGACAAAATTTCCAGCAAATGAAACATTTAATACATTTATCATAATCGATCACAGGGCGGACATTACGCCAGCTACCTGTTTTATTGAACAGCATCGAACCGAGCGCTGCTGGCATTGGAGGCATATCATGTGCGCCTTCGATCTTTATGGGTTTATCTGATTTCTGAAATTTAATTGCCATTGTCACATCCTTTCTATTCACTCTTTATCGAATCATAAGCTTGCTTGGCTGCCTTCTTATTCTCTTCCTGAAAACGAGGAATAGAATTTTCAATACCCTTGTAGACTGCGTCTATCTCAACAAGTCCAGTGATTTTTGCAAATGCTCCCACGATCGCGGTATTCACGATCGGAGCACTGCGTGAACCAAGCTTGTTCTGCACTGCAATGTCTGTAGCATCAACAATATACACGTTATACTCATCGCCAAAATCGTACTCTTCTGGATTTTTGTTTGAATTGATCAGAATCCAGCCACCTTTTTTCAAACCTTTGGTGACATCAACCACCTCGGTAAGCGTGGGATCCAGTACAATAACTCCATCGGGATAATAAATTTGTGAGCGGATTTGAACGGGCTTATCATCGATGCGTGTGAATGCCTCGACTGGTGCACCACGCCGTTCCACACCGAAACGTGGAAATGCCTGAACATACTTTCCACCCTGGAAAGCAGCTTCAGCCAGTACAAAGGAAGCTTTCACTGCTCCCTGACCGCCACGTCCATGCATGCGTATCTCTATCATGCAACCTCCTATTATATTTTGATAAAATTATAATCGAGAATGATTCAAATAAATTGTTGATGAAATATCCTTGTTATGAAGATTTTCTATATGAAACAAAAACATTTTTACCATGTAAAATTCAATTCCAATCTGGCTTTGTTAAACAGACTTCTGTGCCTTCGAAATCTTTGTCAATAATTTTGACAAAGAAAAATCTCTTCACAATTTCAGTATATATGGCAAATACAAAGCGGAAAAATTATAATAAAAAGAAACAGAAAGGGCTTGCTTCTAAATATAAGGCTTTTCTCGGGATTGCGGTTTTTATTATCATTGTTTTTTTTATCTGGCAGCTCATAGTTGTGCTTAGCAAACCTGATGACGATTTCACTCTGATCGTAACCGAAGAACCTCCCCAAATAGAAAGTGTCGAAGAAGTAATAAACTATGCCCTTCAGCGTCTGGATATTCCAGATAAATTTATTAAAACTTATAAGATTGAAAACAAAGTCTATAAAGAAATTACTATAGACTCCAATCAACTCAGTCTTACTATCAGTAATATATTTATTACGGATAAAGTGAAAGAAAAAGGCGGACAAATCCTTGAGGTCGAGGAATCAGATGATGGTAACAGGATCGAGATGAATATCTTTGATCCAAAAATTAAGAAATATTATGTGCTTATTCTGAAAAATGATACTTCAGGATTGTATGATAATATTACTGAAATTTCTATTGTGATTGATGACTTCGGGAGCTTTGGCGGAGAACTTCTTCAGGAATTCCTCAACCTTCCCAAAGCTATTACTTTTGCTATCCTGCCCGATCTTACGTATAGTGAAGAAGTTATGCAAAAAGCATACAACCAGGGGAGAGAAACCATCATACATGTACCAATGGAACCAGAATCCTATCCAAAAGACGATCCTGGTAAAAATGCGATCTATGTGGATCTCGATGAAAAAGAGATCAAAAAGAGAATGCAAAAATTCATAAAGCAGCTTCCTCTTTGTATAGGCATCAATAACCATATGGGCTCTCTCGCAACGCAGTATGAAAATGTTATGGCTCCGGTTTTCGAAGTATTAAAAGAACACGACATGTTCTTCCTGGACAGCAGAACCTCAGCCAAGACTGTGGGATATTCTCTCGCAGTCGAGATGGATGTGCCGGCATGCGAGCGGGATGTATTCCTAGATGCTGGTGAGTATGAAAACAGGGTAGCCGTAAAAACTAAAGATATTTCTGAGCTAGCCGAAAGGGTGAATAATATTATTGTAATAACTCACGCAAAACAGAAAAGTCTCGATGAGCTAAAAGCATTTCTCAGTAACATTGAGGGAAATAATATCAAGCTTGTTCCCATTACCGATATCGTCCTCCCAAAGGAATATGTACTATGACCTTTTTCAAATCTATAATACTAGGCATCGTTCAGGGGCTTACGGAATTTCTTCCGGTAAGCAGCTCCGGACACCTCGTGATCTTTCAAAAACTGCTCAAATTCAATGACCCTGGTGTGCTGTTCGAAATCACAGTACACCTTGGAACTCTTATCGCAGTAATCGTCTATTTCAGACAAGATATCTGGAAAATTATTCGCTCGATCTTCATCTGGCAGAAGGATGCATCAGAAGAAATTAAACGCTCCCACAGTTTGTTATTCCACCTGATCATTGCATCAATTGTAACGGCGATCATCGGCTTTGCCTTCAAAGATATGTTTGAATCATTCTTTGAAAACACCCTTCTGGTAGGACTGATGCTCATCGTAACGGGAATAATTCTCTTCATTTCGGATAAGATCAAACGTACAGATAAAACAAAGATGAGCGTACCTTCTTCACTTCTGGTGGGTTTTGCTCAGAGCATTGCCATCATACCCGGCATTTCTCGTTCAGGAGCGACTATCACTACTGGAATTTTCACGGGGAGAACGCGCGATCTTGCAACTCGATTTTCCTTCCTGCTATTCATCCCTGCTATTATCGGAGCTACACTTCTCAAATTGAAGAATCTGCAGGATGCTATATCAGTAAGTGGAGCCGCAGGTAATTTTATCACGGGTGGTATCGCTGCCGCCATCGTGGGGTACTTTGCCATCGCAGTACTAATCAGAATAATAAAAAAAGCCAAACTCTTCTACTTTTCTATCTATTGTTGGATAATCGGGATCATAACTATCTTTCTTATCTAATATGACACAGAATTTAAAGAAATCTATCGAAGTACTAATCTTTGCTGCGGAGAAGCCAATCTCTGCAGAGCAGATTGCCCACCATCTCGAACTGGACAATGTTGCCGAGATCGAAAAACTGATCGAAAAACTGAATATCGAATACAATGAGCAAGGACACACCTTTTGCATCCGCAAAGTTGCAGGTGGATTTAAATTTGCCACAGACAAGCAGTACTATCATCTCATTGAAAAGCTCTATGAAGAAAAGAAGGATATCAGTCTGACCAGTTCTGCGCTTGAAGTTCTGGCGATCATTGCCTATCATCAACCAATTACACGTCCAAAGATCGATGCCATACGGGGTGTGAGTTCACAGTACCATGTGCACAATCTTTTAGAAGTGAAACTGATCAAGATAGCAGGTAGAATGAAAACCTTCGGACGACCACTGCTTTACACAACATCGGATAAATTTTTACAATTTTTCGGGCTTAACAACATCGAGGATCTTCCCAATCTTCATCAGATCCGCGAACTTATGCAAACCGATGTTGCAGAACCACAGAAGATGAAGGAAGAAGACCAGCTCGAACTCCTTACCGAAGCATCCGATGAATAAAAAACGTAAATTCTGGGATCTCCAGGAAGAGATTCAAAGGGGTACAATACACAATAATTATTTCTTCACTGATGAAGAAAGTTATCTCAAAGATAAGGCATTCTCTCTTATCAAACAAGCACTTGTACCGGATAATCTGGTCGATTTCAACTACGAAATATTCTTTGGAGAAGAAACGCGTGCAAACCAGATCATTGAAGCGTTACAAAGCCCTCCTATGATGACTGACAAGAAACTAGTGGTGCTGCGGAATTTTCAATTAATGCACATCGCACATAAGAATAAGATCCTCGCATATCTGCAAAAACCCATTCCTGATGCTGTTCTGATCATCGAAACTGATAAGGTGAAAGTCTATTCCGGCATGTATGCCAAGCTGACTAAGACCATTCCAACCTATTTCTTCTATCATCCCTACAACGAAACCGAAGCCATCCGCTTCCTTCGGGAAGAAGCCCGTGCGCTACAGAAGTCCATTGATAATGACGCTGCACATATCATGGTTGATTATATTGGTTTGAACTACCTTGAACTGCATAGCGAGCTGGAAAAGGTGGCGCTGTTTGTAGGAACCCAGCAGGCGATCACTACAGATGACGTGAAAGAATCGATCGGCATTTCAAAAGGCAACACGATATATGAACTTCAGAATGCACTTGCACAACGGAACTGCAGGCAGAGCATCAAAGTGCTGGAAAATCTTCTTGCGAATAATGTTGCTCCTGTGCTCATCATTATCATGCTAGCACGATTTTATGCAACATTGTGGGATATTCTTATTCAGCGTTTTCAGCAAAATAGATCAAAAACAGAGATCGAGCGTTCCCTTGGCGGCTACGGTTCACAACAACTCATGAGAGCTGTTGATTTTTATAAACTCGAGCAGTTTGAAATAATCTTTGCTACGCTTTTGGATACTGATAAAAAGCTAAAATCACTGGATCCAAAACTGAACAAGACCATCATGCAGTTGATGGTATACAATCTGTGTAAGAATGTCTGAAGAGCTTAACAACTTCAAAGCGGGTTTTGTCTCGATTATCGGCAAACCGAACGTTGGGAAATCAAGCTTGATGAATGCTTTTCTTGGTGAGAAACTATCCATCACCACTCCCAAGCCACAAACAACCCGCCAGAATCTACTTGGAATTCTTTCTGAAGATGCTCATCAAGTCGTGTTCATAGACACACCAGGTTTCCTAAAGCCGCGCTACCTGCTGCAGGAAAAAATGCAATCCTCGATTGCCGAAGCGCTGAAAGACGTGGAAGTACTTATTTTCATCAGTGACGTAGAGACCTTCCCTACCAATTATGACCGAGCAGTAAGTGAAATCATTCTTAAGTCGAAAATCCCCAAACTCGCTGTGATCAATAAGATCGATCTGGCAAAAAAAGAAAAGATACTCAAAGACATACAACAAACTCTTGAAGTGTGGGGATTCAAAGAGATCTTTTTCATTTCTGCAACTGAATGCATCGGGCTTGCTGAGCTCAAATCTCGTATCATTGCATTACTGCCAGTACATCCGCCCTACTATCCAATGGATAATATTTCAGACCGCAATATGAGATTCTTTGTGCAGGAGATCATCCGTGAGAAGATATTTTACAATCTACAACAGGAAATTCCATACTCCACTGCTGTGACTGTCGAGATGTTCGAGGAAGGTGAGGAACGATCAGAGGTTTGGGCAAATATCTTTGTGGAATCACGCTCCCAGAAGAAGATCATCATCGGTACAAATGGCGAGATGATCAAAAAGATACGGCTCGCTGCAGAGCGGGATATCAAATATCTGATGCAGAAAAAAGTGCGCCTACACCTCTGGGTAAAAATCCGCAAGAACTGGCGTAAAAAAGAACGTGTGCTCAAAGAATTCGGATATAAATAATTGACCATACGTTCGGAAATTTCAAAATAAATGTCATGCTGAGGTTCTCGAAGCATATAGGGTCGATTGCTCACAATCGGTCGTCTTCTCCCTCCATTCCCAAAGAGGGCTTTGGGAACGAGATGGATTTATCTGCGGTCAATTCTGGGAATTCATCCTACATATAAATCGCTTTACCAAGTACCAGTTTATCACGGCGAAAGTAAAACGAAGTCGGAGTTGGTGAAGCAATGAAGATTACATCCATAAATTTTGACAAATAATCATACATTTGTAATTCTGCTGTCGAATTCAGAAAATAAATCATCACGTTAAGAATAAATCGCAGAGGATCGCACATGATCAGAGCAAAAGATTTCCGCCCTTTGAATGACTCTGGAAGCACTACAGAAGATCACTATTTCGTCGCAATTGCCGGCAACATAGGCGTGGGCAAAACCACCATGACCCGACTAATCAGCGAAAAATTGGAATGGGAAGCCTACTACGAACCGGTCATCACCAATCCATACCTCGATGATTTCTATGCTGATATGAGCCGCTGGAGTTTCCACCTGCAGGTCTATTTCCTTTCCAAGCGCTTTGAGATGCAGAAGAAGATCGTGGAACACAACGTGTCATGCATTCAGGATAGAACTATCTACGAAGATGCAGAGATCTTTGCACGCACACTGTACAAGAACGGCTCCATGACTACGCGTGATTTCGAGAACTACCAGGACCTCTTCCACAACATGACCTACTACCTGCAGGATCCTGACCTTATCGTGTACCTGCGAGCCGATGTGGATGAACTGCTCGAGCGCATCCAGCAGCGCGGACGGGAAAGCGAAAAATCCATTGCAAAGAGTTACCTCTCCCAGCTCAACGATGCCTACGAAAACTGGATTCCCCGCGCAAAAAAAATGACCCAGGTACTGGAAATAAATACGAATAATTGTACTGAGGAAGAAATTATTGCACAGGCGGAGCGCATTATTGAAAGGATCGAGGAATTCTGCCCACCTTCTATTTTTGATAGGTAATTTTTTAACCACGAAAAACACGAAAAAGCATAAAAAATTATCTGCTGGTTATATTTACAATAAAACGTATCTCCATTCCCGCCACGTGATAGGTGCAGACACAGCTTGTACGACGATGTCAAACCAATAGAATTACCTCGCTACAATCCGAGATGAATAAATTCAATTGAGTGAATAATTAAATAATGGTTTGTAATAGATAATTCAGGACTGAGAAACCTCTTAATGTCCTACATCGAGAGGAATTCCGAGTGTTTCGAAAGATTTACGAAAACATTCGGATGTTTCTAAAAAAAATTGGGAACAATCAGAAGTTTTCTGAAATTATTGCCACTTACTATAAATAATAATTTTGTCCTGACACTAGCTGCATTACAGTCGGGAAAAGAGGTAGGGTGAGGTTATTCTTTATGGCAATAGACTCTTAAAGCATTCGTAAAGTATGGAATCCTTGTGCATTAAGATTCAACATATTAGGCATTATTCATTTACTCATTATTATTCTTCACGATTTCTTTGATATAATCACAAAGCTCCTTGCCTTTACCTTCAAGTGGTGCAGTGATAGTCTGTATTATTTCATGCGACACAAGTGCCATATCTTCAGCTATGTTATGAGATTTGATATGTGCTCCATGCCAGTATTCTAGTTCATCCATTATTTTCTTCAATGTATCCCAACGAGCTGCACCATTATCAGGATCATTCCCAATGATATCCCATATCTGGTCAGCGGTTATCTCAAACGCTTCATCGCTGTCATATGACGGGATGTGAAATACCATGCTTTGCAACGCAAAATCGATCATCGTCGATACGATCTTCACTTCGCCTTCCGGCAGGCTTTCTTTGAGTATAGTAATCCGTAATTGAGGTTTAAACCGCCCCAGTCTCTCTTCATTAATACTCGTAAATTGTGTCGTTCGGATCGTTTTCCAGTTGCTCGATGACTGCCCCTCAACCCTTTTATACATCTCTACCTCTACCTCGCTATACTCTTTATTGTAGCTGGCAATGTATTGATTTCCCATGGAATTGTAGAGCACATCGAGGTTCTTGAGTGTAAAGATCGCCTGAGTTTCATTCGTGGATTTTGGAAGGTTGTAACTATACCATACAGTAAACTCGGTAATTGTTGACTTATCTTCAGAAAATTTACCGATGAAATAAAAATCTTCATTATATGCAGAATGTCTCCCGGAGAACACCAGATCATTATAGACAACCTTTGCATTAGGTATTGTAACGGTTAAGAAAGTACTTTGATTCTCAAATGTTTTATGCTTATCCTCCATCTCGGGCTTTGTATAATCAGTTATTTCTTCCGAATGTACAAAAATGGGAATACTGATCTTTGCATAGATACTGTTGTTTTTCTGCTTTACGATTTCAGCATACGATGTTTTTGGGATCATGCACAGAATGAGACAACCAGAAAGTAGCAAGAGATAAATGTGTTTGCGAGCCAAAATTTTTTTCGTGTTTTTCATACAAAATCCTTTCTCTGTGAATGAAAAGGGAGCGGTACTTTTCTTCACTTTTTTGTACTTTCGCTACATGTAATTTTTGTGTCGGATATTGTGTCAAAGAATATCTAGATTATCATTCGTGATACATGCAATCTTGACAATAGATACGCATAGAATCCAATTCAATCATCCTTGATAAGGAAGCAATATGAAAGAAAAAGATCCGACGCCTATTTACGAACCCGATGATAATCTCGAAGATCAGGAATATCATACTATGGGTTCAACGCTAATCACAATTGGTATTGCAATCGCCCTCTTCTTTGCTCTTGCTGACGTACTTCGTTATGGCACCTGGGATGAGTTCGGCATCATTCAAATTGCTGGTACAATTGGTGGAGTGGTGATGATCTTTGTAGGACTCGTATTAAAAGCAATTGCCGGTTTCCGGCACCACGAGTAACCTTCTGAAATTCCAACCTCTTAACTTAAAAAGCTTCTAACCTTCAAACCTTCTAACCTTTCAATAATTAGCTCCTTGCTGCCAAGAAAGATATGATTCCAAATCTCATTTTCTGAGGCGATCCCGTAACTTTGTAATGCCCTTTTCACAAGGAATCGACCAAGTTTTTCTCTGGAAGACATCGTTTTATCAATATATGATGGGAGTACTCGCTCTGTCGGATCATAGTATTTTTGGAACTTCTTGCGTTCGGTAAATATGCTGTCCCATAACTACCAGCATATTAAGCGCAAAACGTATCTGAGTTGATTCCCACGGAAGATTTTTTGCTTTTTTGAATGAGATTCCCGGCAGTTCGAGATCCTTTGCCTGGCATGGTCCCTTTTCGCGCACTTCCGTCATGATCGGTTCGAGGAGATAGCCGTATTTTCCAGCTGATCCCTTTCCCATTTCGAATTCGGATCATCGGCATTGTTCATCCGGTGCTGGTAGAAGCGGTAATCCTTCATGGGCAGGTAGGATGCAGCATGTCCCCAGTATTCGAAGATGCGCTTGTCATCACGCTGAAGCTCGAGCAGCATTTCCGAATCGTACTTCGGATGCCTGTTCCACAACGTGTGATGATGTGAGCGTTTTACAACAGAGAGCGTGTCGAGCTGCACATAACCGAGGTGATCGATGATATTATAGATACCGTTTTTATCTGGAGTTATATCCGAAACACCATTCAGGAGTTGTGCATGAAGCACAAGGTTTCGCGCTTCGCTCTTAGAGAGTGTGGTCATCGATTATTGTACGGGAAAGGACTCACCTTCTTGCTGGTCTGCTGAAGGAAAAGAAAGGTGGACCTGCCGGAAGAGCCAAGAACCATCGATGCGTTCCAGCACTGCTGTAAAGCGTGCGAACATTGGATAGACTTTTCCTTTTATTGTTACTTTAGCTTCCAGATCGATAGCAGTCCATGCGACTTTCCCTGCTGCATGTGCATAAAAATTCTTCAGGGCAACTTCAACTTTTTCTGATTGAGCAAAATCTCTTTCCGTTCCTTTTATATAATCATCAATATTGTCATAGCGCTCGTGCTTGCCAGTACCAATGAAGAGAATGTTACCATCTTTCGGAAGGAACTTCTTGATCTTATCGATATCACGTTGTTCATAAGCCATCCAATATCCTTCCAGGATGTCTTCCAATCCTTTATGTAAGGCGTATTCTTCTTTCATATGATTCTCCGAAATTTTATTTTCCTTTTCAGTTCCAAATTTCTCGATTCCTCGTCAAGTTATTAATACGTGCAATTGGATAATCACAAACATATTTCAAAAATCTGGGAATTGCAGATTATCCCACCATTATGAGCATGTGAGGTAGGAGAAATCAGTAAGACCCTTCGCCGAGCTCAGGGTGACAATATTTTTTGTTTGATGTCGTGTTAAGGTTACCTGTCACGGCGCAACACCGTGAAGCTGGATCGAGGTATGTAGGGTAGATTGCCCCGCCGCATGAATAATACGGCGGTCAATTCTGGGGATTCCACCCGAAATCTCTGAATGTTTCCGATTTATCGGAATCTTCCGAGTATTTCACAATATGTCACATTGAAAATGTTCGGATGTTCCCGAAAAGACTGTTCTCTCTGCCCGTCTGGGCGTATCTTTAAGCTGGGGGAGAAGACACTGTGTTCTCGGTGGTTACACATCTTCTATGATTATTGCTCCTACTTCTGGCATTCCTCACAAAAATAGGAGTTTGAGCCGAGAATATTTTTCTGAATAATGATGCTTCAGCAGCGAGGGCAGGGCTTGTTCTTCATATGATTCCCCTTCACACGCTGATAATGCCCGGGCATACCATAAATATCGACCTCATCACAGCTTCCGTCTTCAACAACTGCTTGTTTCGTAATATCCATCATGCAGTTGAACAAATTCTCTTTCTACTTGGGAGTAAGTTCACCGATCTTCCTGAGCGGAGATATTTTTGCACAAAAGAGGATATACTGAAAATAGCCGTTCTGAAACCCGATCATGTAATCATATCAAACTCTGTATCTTTTTGGTTTTCAACTTCTTGTTTGCAGCGAGCATGTGTTCGAAATATTCATAGGTAAATTCTTTATCAAGAGGAGAGATGCCGCTGTGCCCGACGTATGTATGCTCTTCGATTTCTTCTGCGGTAAGCGCAATTGCATAGCCGTATAGGCTCGTGTGAAATGGCAGCACAGAGTTATCTGAGAGCACAAATGCAATGGTGTATTTTGATGGGATTTTTTCCTTTGGTGAGTGATACAGTATCTTCCCAACCAGATCGCCGAATACAAGACTGAATCCACTCTCCATCTCTATGAATACATAGTGTCCGCTCGATCTTATGTCTGTTATCTTCGATCCTGTAATATCGCGCTGCTGAAGATTGATAAATCCCCATTCGGTGAGTTTGTTCACCTTATCGGTGAAAATGAGTTCGGTAAAACGCTTATCAACGAGTTCTCCTCTGAGCTGTCCGGCAATTCTTGTCATTTCCGGTAATTCCATTGCCATGATGCTGCCTCCATACAGATGATAAAAATATGTAAAAATGTTAAAATTTTCTTACAAGTTTTTTCTTAAAATGATCTTTCCATCCTTATCAAATCCCGTTTCCTCATACTTCATTTTTTCCAAAAGATACTTCATTGCAGGAAATTTCTCCATCGTTTTTACACTCACTTCCAAGTATCCTTTCTGCATTGCTTTTAATTCAAATAACTCGATAAGCTGCCTGCCGTAGCCCTTATCTCTGAAATCCGACAGCACCCCCATTATCCAGTTGTAATAGGTTTCTTCATCCAATGCGTAGGCGATGAGGAAACCTGCTGGATTTACTCCATCTTTCACTATTATGAACTCGTGGTCTTTGCCCTCGATCCTTTCACGGATTTCTTCTTCGGTTGTTTTGTAAGTGAGTTCCGGAATGTGGCGTATCAAATTTACCACAACTCCAATTTTTTTAGAAAAACCAGAATTTTTCATATACGAAAATTTATATTTATTAAATTGTGTGCAAGTTTTTGAATTATAAATTCGCTCCATAGCTCTTGCTTTCTAAGATTTCATTGACACAAAGTCTCAACCAGTTCTTTCTTTGAAAAAATTCAAATGGAGATGGAAGAATGGATAAACTACTACTCTTAGGAGATGAGGCAGTAGCACAGGGTGCGCTTGATGCTGGCATCTCCGGTGCTTATGGGTATCCTGGCACTCCCTCAACCGAAATTTTTGAATATGTGCAGAAGAGCAATCAAGCTGCAGAACGCAATGTGCACAGAACATGGTCTGCGAATGAAAAAACAGCAATGGAAGAAGCCCTTGGCATGTCTTATTCGGGCAAACGCTGTATTGTAACCATGAAGCATGTGGGGCTGAACGTTGCAGCGGACCCTTTTGTCAACTCAGGCATTACCGGTGCAAATGGCGGAATCGTGGTTGCAGTGGCAGATGATCCTTCGATGCACTCATCACAGAACGAGCAAGATTCCAGACATTATGGTAATTTTGCACTTGTTCCTGTGTTCGAACCTTCCAACCAGCAGGAAGCATACAACATGATGGCAGATGCCTTTGAGCTTTCTGAAAAATATAAAACCCCGGTTATCCTGCGGCTGGTTACTCGTTTATCGCACTCTCGTTCTGGCATCATTCGAGGTGAAATCCAAAAGGAAAATGAGTTGCACCTTCCTGATAATCCTATGCAGTTCATGCTCCTGCCTGCCACAGCAAGGGTTAACTATAAAAATCTAATTGAAAAACAAACTTTGCTTATTGAAGAAGCAGAAAAATCGAAATATAATGAATATCATGAAGGGAAGGACAAAAGTCTGGGTATCATTGCGTGCGGATTAGGATACAACTATGTAAAAGAGAATCATGTTGAAGCCAAGTGCGAATATCCCATTCTGAAGATCTGTCAATATCCCTTACCAAAAAAATATATTACAAAAATGGTCAATGAATGTGATGAAGTTCTTGTTGTTGAAGATGGAATGCCAGTGGTTGAAGATTGGCTTCGTGGTTATCTTAATGACTGCCATGCAATTCATGGAAGATTGGACGGGACTCTTCCCCGCTATGGAGAGCTAAATCCGAAGACATTGAGAAAAGCTTTGAATCTCGAACCTCATCCCATCAAAGAAATGCCAGTAATCGTACGGGGAAGACCTCCTGAACTGTGCAAAGGATGTCCCCACAGAGATACGTACAATGCATTGAACGAAGTTATGGAAAAGTATGGAAAAGGACATGTGTTCTCTGATATCGGATGTTATACTCTCGGTTTCCTTCCTCCCTTCGATGCAATCAATACTTGTGTTGACATGGGTGCATCTATCTCAATGGCTGTAGGGGCTGCGGACGCAGGACTCTTCCCATCTGTTGCTGTGATCGGTGATTCGACCTTTGGCCACTCCGGCATGACGCCACTTCTCGATGCGGTGAACTCAAAAGCTAACATCGTTGCTTTCATACTTGATAATGGCATCATTGCTATGACCGGTATGCAGGATTCTGCAGTGACTGGCAAAATCGAAGATATCTGCCTTGGGATCGGTGTGGAAAAAGAGCATATTCATGTGATCAATCCGCTAAAAAGCCATCACGAGGAAAACGTAAAAATTATTCAGCAGGAGATCGATTATAACGGAGTTTCTGTCATCATTCCACGACGTCCCTGTATTCACATTGCTGCAAAACTCAGGAAGAAGAAGTAGGAGGTCATCATGAAAAAAGATATCATTCTCGCAGGGGTTGGGGGACAGGGTATTTTATCTATTGCAACGATCATCGGCTACGCAGTTGTCCAATCTGATCTTTATCTCAAACAGGCAGAGGTACATGGCATGAGTCAGCGTGGCGGAGCGGTGGAATCTCATTTGCGAATTTCTGACAAAGAGATCCACTCCGATCTTATTCCTCATGGTCGCTCTGATATGATCATCTCAATGGAGCCAATGGAAGCGCTTCGTTATCTGCCCTACATAAAGAACGATGGCTGGCTTGTCACGAATTCAAATCCCTTTGTGAATATTCCTGATTATCCAGAAATGGACGAATTGTATAAGGAAATTGAAACGCATAAACACAGTATCATTATTGATGGAGACGGCATTGCAAAAGATGTGGGCTCTCCACGCTCAATGAACATGGTAATTCTGGGTGCAGCATCACCTTTTATTGCATTACCATTTTCCATGCTGGAGGACGGTATTCGAGCAGTTTTTGGCAGAAAAGGTGAAGACATCGTGAACAAGAATCTGGAAGCACTTCTGCGTGGAAAAGAATTCACCGAAAATCACATTAATAAATAATAATGAAGAATAAAAAAAATTTTATTAACAGGTTTAAGAATTTCGTGCTGCAGGAAAAGCTCATCGATAAGCATGATAAGATCCTGGTTGGCGTTTCAGGTGGTGTGGATTCAACTGTGCTATTATATCTTATTAAAAAGATCACAGCAGAATTCAAACTCACCTCTTTGGCAGCGCATATCAATTATAATCTGCGTGGAGAGGAATCAAAAGAAAACCAGCAGTTTGTTAAGGATATGTGCTACAAATGGGGCATTCCACTGATTATCCATAATGTGACCATTTCTGATACCTCGAACATCGAGAACACTGCCCGTAAGATTCGTTACTCCACATTCAATGATCTGCTGCGAAAATATGATTTCACCAAGATTGCAGTCGGCCATAATATGAACGACCAAGCAGAAACATTTCTTCTGCACCTATTCCGTGGAAGCGGTTTTACAGGACTGCGCGGTATGCTTCCGAAACGAAGGAATATCATCCGTCCACTTCTAAGGTTCAAGCGTGAAGAGATAATCTCTTTTGCTGAACGGAATAAAATTCCTTTCTCCTATGATTCATCCAATGATGACCTTCGATATGACCGGAACAAGATCAGACATCGAATTATCCCAACGATACAGCAAGATTTCAATCCGGCTGTGATAAACAAGATCTACGAAAGTGCCCATATATTTCAGAAGACAGACACCTTCCTGCAGAATCACAGTAATGATATTTTCCGGGAAGTAGTTACGCATAATGACGATGATGAATATATCGTACTACTTAATAGATTACGAAATAGTGAAGTACTGTATTTTTACTTATTCAGAAAAATATTTGGGCTATTGACAGGATCGGAATCGGATTTCTATACTGCACATCTCTCCGAGATATATGAACTGCTAAAGCGCCCTGGTGGTAAATACATCACCCTTCCCCAGAATGTCTATGTGGTCAAAAGTGCCGATACGCTTATATTCAGGACTTCTCCGCCCAATTACGAACCAACTGATCATTCACGAACCATTCGCCGTTACACCCGTAAGATCCTATTTGACGATCATTATATTATGCTTTCTGAGATCAAAGTACTCCCCATTCATGGCTTCAATTTCGATGAGGATACTACCTGCTATGTCGATTTTGAAAAAGTCGTATTTCCGCTCAAAGCGAGATACCGCAACCCGGGAGATAGTTTTACACCGCTTGGTATGCAGGATCCAAAGAAGCTGAAGAATTTTTTTATCGATGAAAAAGTACCACGCTTGCATCGAAAGAAAAAAATCATCATTGAAGATCAGAACCGTATTATTTGGGTTGCAGGTATGCGGATCGATGACCACGTAAAAATCACCTCCCGCACAACCCATGTACTGCGTATTAAGTTGATGAAAAAACTCGTGGGCTATCGAAGAGCGCGCAGAATCTGAAAATTATGTTTTGACATCCCACTGTTATGAGTATATTATACCTATACTTGTATAAATTAAAGTTAATCAAAAAATTAATATAAAAGGATCATTTATGCACAACGACATCGAGAAAATACTTTTCTCAGAACAGGAAATTCAGAAAAAAGTTATACAGCTCGGTAAACAGATCTCGCACGATTACAAAGGTAAAAATCCGATTTTGATAAGCATTCTCAAGGGTGGTGTTGTATTTCTGGCAGACATCATGCGAGCTATCAGTATTCCCGTGGAAATTGAGTTCATGGGAGTAGCAAGCTATGGTAACTCAACTAAAAGCTCAGGAGTTGTGCAGATCACCAAAGATTGTAATATTGACTGTACCAACCGACACATACTTATCATCGAAGATATTGTTGATACAGGGCTTTCTCTAAAATACATCACGCGCTATTTGCAGGGAAAAAATCCCAAATCCCTTAAGATGTGTGTGCTTCTGGATAAGATCGACGCCCATGAGCCAGACATTGAAATGGCATATAAGGCATTCGATGTTCCAAATGATTTTATTGTCGGATATGGTCTTGATTACAACGAACGATATAGAAACCTACCCTATATCGGGATTTTGAAAAAGGAGATATATCAATAAATGTCTAATACACCCCCTCCACGAAAAGATAATAAACAACCTCCCAAAAATAAACAACCAATGAAAACCCCCAAGGGCAGTTCGCTGCTCGTTTGGCTTATAGTAATCCTTGCGGTAGTTGCATTTTTCCAGTTATTCTCTGGTGGAAGTAGTACTTCCGAACCCTCATACACACAGTTCGTCCGAGATCTGGAATCCGGAAAGATAACGAAGATAGTATTCAGCGGTAAGGATATCACCTACTATCTTGGCGCTACAAAAAAAGAGACAAATATTCCTTTTGATGATCCTGACCTTGTACAGAGAATTGCCGAGGAGCATAAAGATATTGAGATCATCTCCAAGAAACCCTCGATCTTTACTGCCCTGCTTTCTTACTGGCTTCCTTTTATCATATTCATTGGTTTCTGGATCTTCATTATGAGATCAATGCAGGGAGGAGCGGGTAAAGCATTCAGCTTTGGCAAGAGTCGGGCTAAGATGTTCACTGACAGCCGTTCGAACAAGACCTTCAAAGATGTGGCTGGCGTTGATGAGGCAAAGGAGGAATTGGAAGAGATAATTGAATTTTTGAAAGACCCAAAGAAGTTCCAGCGACTTGGAGGAAGGATCCCAAAAGGCGTCATTCTTTTAGGTCCTCCTGGAACAGGCAAAACATTACTTGCAAAAGCTGTAGCAGGCGAAGCAAAGGTACCTTTCTTTAGCATCAGTGGTTCTGATTTTGTCGAGATGTTTGTCGGTGTTGGTGCTTCACGTGTTCGCGACCTTTTCGAGCAGGGCAAGAAGCACTCACCCTGTATCATCTTTATTGATGAACTTGATGCAGTAGGACGTCATCGCGGAGCCGGTCTTGGAGGTGGACATGATGAACGTGAGCAGACACTAAACCAGCTACTTGTAGAAATGGATGGTTTTGAAGATAATGAGAGCGTTATCATCATAGCAGCTACGAACAGACCGGATATATTAGATCCGGCTCTACTTCGTCCGGGAAGATTTGACAGACAGGTTGTCGTTGATCGACCGGATGTAAAAGGACGTGAAGGCATCCTTAAAGTCCATGCAAAGAAAGTTCCTCTTGCAAAAGATGTTGATCTTTCTGTCATTGCCAAGAGCACACCTGGATTTTCTGGAGCTGATCTTGAAAATCTTGTGAATGAAGCTGCGCTGTGGGGAGCAAGGATAGGTCATAAATCCGTCCATATGGACGACTTTGAAACTGCAAAGGATAAAGTTATTATGGGCAAAGAGCGCCGTAGTATGGTTTTGACTGATGATCAGAAGAGGAACACTGCCTATCACGAAGCTGGACATGTTATGATAGCGAAATTCATTCCTGGAAGTGATCCAATCCATAAAGCAACAATCATCCCCAGAGGTAGATCGCTTGGTTCGACACACTTCCTTCCTCTTGATGATCGGCATACATATTCGAAGAGCTATTGCGAAGCGAAGATCGCTCATTTACTTGGAGGACGCGCTGCTGATGAAATCGCTGGAGGAGAACCAACCACAGGTGCCGGCGATGATATCAAGCGTGTTACCGAGCTTGCAAAAAAGATGGTCTGTGAATGGGGCATGAGTGACAAGATAGGCCCAATGACCGTTGGTGAAAAAGATGAAAATATATTTCTTGGTAAAGAACTTGGCCGTTCAAATAATCATAGTGAAGATCTCACACGGCTGGTTGATGCTGAGGTCAAGTCTATTATCGAGGTACAATACCAAAGATGTCTTAAGATCCTCAAGGAGAACGAAGCACTTCTTCACACACTTGCCAGTGAGTTACTCGACAAAGAAACCCTTAGCGGCAGCGAAATCGATGAGTTGTATCAAGCTTATCTGAATGGTTCAACCGAGAAGGATGTTAAAACGGAAACCAAGAAAAAATCTAAAGATTCAAAGGAAAAAAAAGGAAAAGATGCTTAAGGGAACCACAGTAATTGGTGTGAAAGTTGGCAAAAGAGTTGCCATCGGCGGTGATGGACAGGTCACTTTTGGCGACACGATTTTCAAAGCCACTGCACAGAAAGTACGAAGATTATACGAAGGAAAAGTGATCGCAGGTTTTGCTGGTGCAACTGCCGATGCCTTCACACTTTTCGAAAAATTTGAGGAAAAGCTAAAGCAATACAAAGGCAATCTCATGCGCGCAGCTGTGGAGCTAGCAAAGGACTGGAGAACAGACAAAATACTCCGTCGGCTGGAAGCTCTTATTATAACCGCAGATAAAGATCACCTTTTGATAATATCTGGAAACGGAGACGTTATCGAGCCAGATCATAATATTGCTGCAATCGGGTCGGGTGGACCCTACGCAAAAGCTGCAGCCATGGTTCTGATAAAAGATAAAGAGAAATCTCCCGTAGAAATCGTCAGCGAAGCATTAAAAATCGCAGCAGACATCTGTATTTATACAAACGATAAAACGGTTGTTGAGGAATTATAAATGGATATGCACGAACTCACTCCTAAGCAAATTGTTAAAGAACTCGATAAATATATCATCAGCCAGGACAAAGCAAAAAAAGCAGTTGCTATTGCATTACGTAACCGCTGGAGACGCCAGAATGTCTCCGAAGAACTCCGCGATGAGATCCTCCCGAATAATATTATCCTGATCGGTCCTACCGGTGTGGGAAAAACTGAGATATCTCGCAGGCTGGCAAATCTCGTTAATGCCCCGTTTATCAAAATCGAAGCATCGAAGTTCACAGAAGTCGGCTATGTGGGTAGAGATGTCGAGTCGATCATACGTGAACTTGTGAGTTTGTCCATAAATCAAGTCCGTGAAGAACTCACAATGGAAGTCGAGGATGAGGCACGGGAACGAGCTGAGGAGAAGGTTCTCGATCTCCTGCTCCCGCCTCCTAAACGTCAGAGAAAAACAAATCTCAGTATGGATGAGCAGAAAGAGGAGCGGAAGCGATTCGAGGAAGAAAAAGAAAAGCACCAAAGAACACGCGATAAGCTTCGTAAAATGCTCCAGAAAGGTGCACTCGACGAGCGTGATGTTGAGATGAAGCTGGACGATATCCCTGAACCACGTATCGAAGTATTTTCTAGCATGGGGCTTGATAGTTTCGACATCAATGTGGGCGAGATACTCTCCGGATTTATGCCAGGGCACTTGTCAAGTGGCAAACGTAAGAAAATGAAAGTATCTGAAGCACTGGAATACCTCTTCTATTCCGAGTCCAAAAAACTTGTGGATATGAATGATGTTAAAGAGATCGCCATAAGCCGAGTAGAAGAAAACGGAATCGTGTTCCTCGACGAGATCGATAAGATAGCTGGCGAAAAATCCCAGCATGGACCTGATGTATCCAGAGAAGGTGTTCAGAGAGATCTACTCCCTATCATCGAAGGCACAAATGTACCAACCAAATATGGCATGGTCGATACTACTCATATCCTGTTTATTGCTTCTGGCGCATTCCATGTCTCTAAACCATCGGATCTTATTCCAGAATTGCAGGGACGTTTTCCGATACGAGTTGAACTGAAAAGTCTTACGGAAGAAGATTTTGCTAAAATACTCACTCTTCCAAAGAATGCCCTTATCAAGCAATATACAGAGATGTTGAAAACCGAGGATGTTGATGTCTCCTTTACAAAAGGAGCAATTCGCGAGATCTCAAGCTTTGCAGCACAGGCAAATAATAAGATGGAAGATATCGGTGCAAGAAGATTGCATACCGTCCTTTCCATTCTGCTTGAAGACTACCTCTATGAGCTGCCAGACAGCAAGATGACAAATATCAAAATTACAAAGGAATTAGTCACCAAGAAACTGGATAAAATAATAACAGACGAAGACCTCACGAAATATATCCTATAAATTCCTCCAAGTTATTTTAACATTCGCAAATCGCCAACTATACCATCTATAATTATCATACATGCTAAGTATGTTTATAGAAAAGAAGAATATGGATTTTAATATTAATAGTTCAAAAATGCTGTAACATAGCAGAGCGGTGGATCTTGATTCAACCGTGCTGTATGATGTACTCATGTCCTGCAGGGCTTAGTGCAGCGGTCTATACTATGTGAAAAGGGCTTTCAGCCGGTCTGATTGGAACACTTCTGGGCGGCATGGTCATCAATACGGCTTCTGTAGAGAATTATATGGGATTCAAATATGTGGAAAAGACTATGGTATCAAATTTTATGGACTTCCCGGTGGCTATGAGATCAATTCCTTCATTTCAGCCTTACTTGAAGTATCAGGAAACATGCAGGATATGATGGGTAATCTTGATGGAGCGTATAAAGAAAATCACCAAAGAGGTACATATCAAAGTATTCATAAGCCTTTCCTGTCCTCATTGTCCTGGTGCCGTTTCAAACTCGCATAAGCTTGCATATCTGAATGATAAGGTCACTGCTGATATGGTCGCGTCATCCACATTTACTGCAGAAACAATCAAATATAATGTCAGTTCAGTTCCCAAAATAGTTATAAACGAAGAACATGAACTAATCGGGGATCAACCTCTTGAAAAATATCTTGAGATAATCGAGAAGCTGTAAATTCAACTTTATTATTGCCCGGTGATATAATCATTAACGGGCTTATTATTTTTTCTCATCTGAAATAACCCTTGATGAACAAAGAACATTTTTGATAAGCCCTTTCTGATCTTTTATGGGATTGAACACCGTTTCTAATTTTTTATAGGATCCATCTTTGCAAAATACTCGCCATTGCTCTTTTGCTATCTCACCTTTCGAGACTTTGGCTGCAACTACTTTTAATTTTTTCACATCCTCTGGATAAGCATGAAGCAAAGCGCTTTTATTAAGTACATCTTTAAGCTCCCAGCCGATGAATTTCTCAAGAGACGGAGTACAATAAAGCAGTGTTAATTCATCATCAACATCATGAAGGGTAATAATATCGCTAATATTTTCTGCAACTGGTTCATATTGCTTTAGAATCCTTTTATATTTTTTCTCCAACTCTCTTTCTTCGGTTACAATCCTGCCACAACCAACCGTACCTATCACTTCGCCTTTATCATCAATAAATGGTGCTTTGTGGACATCGAGTATCATGAACTCACCCTTTACATTGCCGAATTGTTCGAATCGCTTCGACCTATTAACCTTTAGTGTTACGTCGTCAGAGTTTGCACATATCTCGTCAAAAGTATGCCATTCTGGATTTTCTGAATGAGACTCCCGTTCTCTTTGTGCAAAAAACATATCAGTTTTACCAATGGGTTCTTCTGTATCTTTTGCATTGAGAAGTTTATCACAAATGGCTTTGTTGGCAAAAAGATATTCTCCCTTTTTATTCTTAGCCCATATCATATCTGGTACATTATCACACATCAGACGCAGCATTTTATAGAGAGCTTTATAATTTCTTTCACTTTCCCTGAGCAAGTCAAGCGCAATATTCTTCTTCTCCTCTTCTTCTTTGACTTTCTGCTTAAGTTGGATATTTTCATACATATCTGTTATGATTCCAATAAGCTTCTCAGAATTTACTGGTTTCGATAAAAATCCATTCACTCGCATACGGATAGCATCCAGAAGATATTCCTTATTATCAAACGCCGAAAGTAGAATAACACGTATAGTGGGATCGATACTCTTGATTATTCTCACCATTTCCAATCCGTTCATCACAGGCATATGGATATCAACGATAAGAATATCTGGTTTATGTTGTTTGTAGAGTTCCAGTCCCTCTTGACCATTGGTAGCTGTATACACATCCCGCACATGACGTTTTAAAATATTCGCCATGGACTGTAGAATAAGGATCTGATCTTCAGCAAATAAAACCGATATGTCCAATTTATCCATTATTCCTCCCTTCCGTTTGGTTTTTATTACTCTAAAGGAGCATCATTATGTCAAGTTATGATGTACTTAAAGACGTATTCCGCTGACAATTTTACCTGAATCATCTATAAAAGCATACGCTATTTTCCTGGTGATATGTGCTAAAGAGTAGTTCCCTTTCTTATCAATCATGATGAGTCCGGCATACTCTCCGATTTTTCGGTGCATATATTCAAGTGCTCTCCTGGCTACATTTTCTGCGGGATATTTTCCTAACATTCACAGGCAGTTTTGGAAAGGAAACTTTTCATAATGGCTTCACCCCAACCTGTTGCTGAGGCAGCACCAGACTCGTTATCTGCAAAAGTGCCTGCACCGAGTATTGGCGTGTCTCCTACTCTACCTGCTATTTTTCGGGAAGTACCACCTGTCGAGGTGGCTGCAGCAAGATTGCCTTCTATGTCCAGAGCGACTGCACCAACAGTTCCTTCGGGAAAAGGTTCAAAAGGTATCTTTGTGGTATAATTCTTTTCTTCTTTTACTTTTCTATAAAATTCCAATTCACTCTCTGTAAGTAATTCTTCGGGAGCGACTTCAGGAATAAAATGAGCTTGTGCAAATTTTTGAGCACCAGTGCCCACAAGCAGACAGTGCTCTGTTTCGGTCATGACAAGCTTAGCGACTTTTATAGGATGAAGAATATTTTGGAGTGCAGCCACCGCACCAAAAGCAAGATTTTTCCCGTCCATAATGGATGCGTCCATCTCGATCTCACCATCTATATTCAATACAGATCCGCGTCCTGCGTCAAAGATCGGGTCTTCCTCCATAACACAAACTGCTTTTTCTACAGCATCCACTGCTGACAACCCTTTCTTGAGAAGCGGATATACTTCAGAAATAGCTCTACTCACTCCTTTGATGTGTGTGTCGTCCCGCTCATCAGGAATACTCCACGCACCACCATGTACTATTAAACGCGGTTGCATACACACTCCGTTTTTAGGAATTTTCTTAAAAGAGAATCATTATTTGTCAAGAGGTAATACAGGGATACTCCCAAAAATTTGGAGATAAATCCCGAGAAGTACTATGAATAGATGGTTTGCAGGATTCTTGGAGTGGAAAATTGCTTTTTACAAATCTACTATTTTTTATCCATCCTTGCTTTTGTCACCCTGATCCTCCGGCTAGCGGAGAGGGATCTATCGGATAAGTTGTTGCACTTCGATCAGTCTTCGTTTTACTTCGACGCGATAAAGAACCTCGGTGTCACAGCATTTTGCGCTATTATCATTCTATCCTTTTTTTGCTTCTCGTCTGGTTATATTTCGTGTCATTATCAAAAAGCGTCATGCTTCTAATTAATTCTGGGGTATGTAAACAGGGGATAATAATGTTGACAAAATATCTAAATGAAAATGGTTTTCGTTTATAAAGGATTTAGCATGATTAACAAATATATTGAAACATTACAAAAACATGGACTCAAAAGAACTCCGAAACGCTTGGAGGTACTGCGAATCCTGTCCGAAGAATCTGCATATATATCTCCTCAGAAATTACATGTACTTTTAAAAGAAAAATTCCTCAAAATAGGCCTCCCAACGGTATATCGTATACTTCAGCAATTTCAGAACATCGGTATTGTTACCTCAATTCAACAGGATGATAACCAACTTTATTATTATCTTTGTGATTGTGTTGAAAAACATCATCATTTTATATGCAGGAAATGTCATAAGGTTTCATGTCTGACATACTGTGATTTTGACAACATTAAACAACTCGTTGCTGACCAACTGGACTCTTTAGCAGAAACCCATGTTCTTCAAATCGAAGGATTATGCAAGGAGTGTCTGGAGTCATGATGAGAGCCGTACATATGATATTGCTAGTAGTATTATCTGTAACTTCCTGTTCACCTCACCATCAGGATACGGAAAAACTCAATGTTTTTGTCAGCATACTGCCCCAGAAATTTTTTGTAGAACAGATAGCAAAAGATAACGTTTCGATACATGTCATGATTCTTCCCGGGCACAGCCCAGTGATATTTGAATCTACTCCTTCGCAAATGAAAGAGATCTCTCGAGCAGATATTTTTTTTCGGATTGGTCTACCTTTTGAAGATGCATGGCTAAAAAAACTTCAGTCGATCAATCCGGATCTAGAAATTATAGATACAAGAGAGGGAATCACTCTGCGCAACATGGATTCCTTTGATAAACATCACGAGCATTCTAGGCAAAAGGATCCACACATCTGGCTAAGCCCCAAGCTGGTAAAAATTCAGTCGAGAACAATATGTAATGCACTCCAAAAATATGATCCTAATAATCGAGAATTCTACGAGCAGAATCTGCTGAAGTTCATGGTAGCGCTTGATTCACTTCAGAAGGACATACAGACTCAGTTAGATTCATTGGATACAAGATCTTTTCTTGTGTTCCATCCATCATGGGGCTATTTTGCTGATGAATTCGAATTGAAACAGATACCTATTGAAATTGAAGGGAAGTCCCCATCCCCAAAACAGATGACACATATTCTTGAAATCGTAAAAAAGGAGCAGATAGATGTGGTATTTGTACAAAAACAGTTCAGCTCTGCTGCAGCAAAAGCGATTGCAGATGCTATTGATGGACAGATCATACAGATAGATCCACTTGCAGAAAACTATCTCAAAAATATGCATGAAATCGTAAGGATTTTCAAAAGTGTACTCGATAAAAAATAAACGAACGCAACCTGTCATTCAGATCAAAGATGTGACCTTCTCTTTCGACAAACAACCTGTTCTTGAGAATATCACATTTGATATCCAGCGAAACGATTTTATTGCATTTATCGGTCCAAATGGAGCAGGAAAAACCACGCTGGTCAAATTAATCCTGGGTTTCCTTGAACCTGATAGAGGAACTATCAAAGTTTTGGGTAAGAATCCAAAGATCGCACGTACACACCTTGGATATGTCCCTCAATATACATTTTTTGATCTGGATTATCCACTGAATGTTCTCGATACAGTCAAGATGAATATGCTTCATTCGGGTTCTTTGATGCCTTGGTTTGGAAAGGATGAAGTAAAGAAAGCCCATGAACTACTTGAGATGATGGAGATAGAATCACTTGCGCAAAGGAAATTTTCGGAACTCTCTGGTGGACAGAGGCAACGGGCACTTCTTGCTCGCGCCCTTGCAAGCGAACCTGAGATCCTCATTCTCGACGAGCCCACTGCCAGCATCGACATCACGATCGAGAAGGATATTTATGAGCTTCTTAAAAGATTGAACGATAACATCACGATCATCCTAGTATCCCATGACATCAGCTTCATTTCTTCTTATATCAACAAAATCTGCTGCCTGAACAGGTTTGCAGCTATTCATAGTGTTGATGAATTCCCAAGAGAATCTTTATTTGATGTATATGACCGAAACATTAAGTATTTGAAGCATCATTGCCATTTGTAACATGAGTGCTCTTTTGTCCCAACTCAGCTCCTATGCCTTTCTAAACAATGCTATTATCGCAGCAGTTATGGCAAGTATTGCCTGTGGTATTACAGGTACCTTTGTTGTGGTAAAACGAATAACATTCATAAGCGGCGGTATCGCCCATGCTGTATTGGGTGGCGTGGGGCTTGCATATTATTTTAACTTCTCTCCGATGCTTGGTGCCTTTGGTTTTGCAATACTCTCAGCTTTCATTATCGGTTGGGTAAAGATAAAAGCACGAAATCATGAGAATACAGTTATAAGTGCCTTATGGGCAATAGGTATGGCTATTGGTGTAATTTTCATGTACATGACCCCGGGATATAGTGTTGACCTTCTATCCTATCTCTTTGGAAATATCCTTATGGTCACAAAAACGAATCTATTAATTCTTGCAGGATTGAATGTTGTTATAATTGGTCTTATAGTTCTTTTATACAGACAGTTCATAGCTATCACATATGATGAGGAACAAGCACGATTAAGGGGACTGCCAGTTAATTCTCTCTACATTTTACTTCTTATAATCATTGCGTGTACTATTGTCGTATTGATCCAGATCGTTGGTATTATTCTCGTGATCGCATTATTGAGTCTTCCTGCAGCAATTTCAGGACTTTATACAAGATCGATAGCCGGTATGATATTTCTGGCAATTATCCTTAGTTTAATCTTTACACTCGGTGGAATTGCAATTTCATTTTTCGCAAATATCCCTACAGGCGCTACTATAATCCTTTTCAGCGGTTTTGGTTATCTCGTTGCAGTAAGTATCAAAAGGTGCTCTATAAGTAATCGTCAGTAAAAAACAGATTCCAAAAATATTGACCTTCCTCTTACCCATCATAAAAACATCAATTATAAATTATGAACAGAGCAAATTCCTTATCCGAAGCTGATATTATGTTCCAGACGTTGAGTTACGCAACCCGGTTACTTGCCTCGGAAAAAGATCTGGATCGACTGGTAGAAAATTCCGTTGATATTCTTTCTGATTTTGGGCATAGCAAAAAAGTGGAATTTCTTACCCTCGACGAAGAAGATCCGAACACCGTAATCTTGCTTGGATTGCTGGATAACGGCATTATCACACAACCAAAAACGAAGATATCTCTCAAGAAAGCAAATCTTGAGAATGTAATAACCATCAAGCGCCCGGAAATGATCAAAAAGGAAAAGGGAGATATCATATACCTCCCATTAATAGGTGCTGGTAATAATACCCTTGGTCTCCTTGTTCTTCATGTACATGATCATCAGAAGCCGGAATATATTGAGCTTCGTTCCCTCATTATTCTTACAACGATCATTGCAGTATCTCTCGAATATACCCTCTCGGCACGTCTTGCCATGTTTGATTCTCTTACCGGTCTCTACATCCGCAGACAGATGAATTTTCATCTTGAACATGAGATTGCCAGAATTAAAAGATACGGGGGTGAATTTGCTGTTGCAATGCTGGATATCGATCATTTCAAGCGATTGAATGATACCTATGGTCATTTGTTTGGGGATCAGGTACTGCTGGAACTATCATACCTTATACGCAGTACAATACGGCAGAATGTCGATATTCCCTGCAGATATGGTGGAGAAGAATTTATCATCATACTTCCAACATCCAATGCAAAAAAAGCATATGAGATGACCGAACGCTTGAGATCATTATGTGAACATCATGAATTTCTTTACAAAGATAAACCGATTTCTGTCACTTTCAGTGCAGGAGTGATCGTAGTAAATAATCCAGATACATCTCCAAAAGAAATTATTTCTCGTGTAGATAAATTGCTCTACTATGCCAAGGAGCATGGCAGGAATCAAGTCTATCAGCAGGGCGTATAAAAAAGAGCCCTTCGATAATAAGGGCTCGTTAACATAAAACATTCACTGAATTACTTATCTCCTTCATCCAGAGATATTTTATCTGCCTCATTCCAATACTTTTCTGCAATTTCTTCTTCACCAAGAAGATAGTAAGAATCACCGATATAGTACAGGTAACGTTGTTTATCATCTATATTTCCTAACTGGTCAGCAGCAGTCACAGCTTTTTCATAATATAAAATCGCCTTTTCTGTTTCAAAAGTACATAAATCATATACTGTGGCAATAAGCTCCCAGAAGAGCATCATTTCTTCTATATTGTCTATTGATTCTGCATAATCGACTGCTTCTTGATAAGATGCAATTGCATCTTCAAACTTGCTGGCATTCTCAAAAGTCCATCCGATATGATCATAGACTTCAAAAATACCGAGATCGTCATTAATCTCTTCCGCTTTCGCAAGCGCTCTTTTATAATACTTTATCGCGGTATCATATTCATTAATATTATTGTAGGTAACACCAATATTAATCAAATCTGTCACAACGTGTTCATGGTCTCCAAGGGTTTCATCAATTTCAAGGACTACTTCCCAATAATCCTGCGCAGACAGGTAATAGCTCCACTCGTCTGTTTCTTTACCAAGTTTATTCATTGATTTTGCTGCCCGGGCAAGGGCATCTGCAATATAAGGTAATCTGGGTGATTCGCTTAACACTTCAGCTTTTGCTGACCTCTGGTAAAGATTGATCGTTTCAACATGGTTACTATCTACTTGTGATTCCTCTGCTCGCTCCCAATAGGAATCAGCTAGATACTGATAAGTACTCATATAATCCGGTTCTTCAACTGTGACAAAGGCAAGAAGATCTCTCGCCTGATTGAGAATTGATGATGATTCAAAACCCTCCTGTTTAACTACAAGCTCATCAATTTTTATGAATTGGTTTCTCCAGATTACAAATCCTATCCGATTACCAAAGAATGGTTCGAACTCAAAAGAATCCTGCCACTCTCCATTGATATAGAAATGATAATATGTTCCGATTTTATCAATAGTGAGAGTATTAGTTGCATTTCCAGAGCGCAAAAGGTCAGATGATGTCCAGTCAATAAGGTTGGACTACTCATCATTGTCGAATTTACCAAACCGATAATACCCATTATCTGAAATATCAAAGGTATAACAATTTTCAAGATCTTTCATTCCCCACACCAACCCATAGCCATAGTTATCAATACCAGATA
>DRBZ01000099.1 GCA_011043895.1 Candidatus Cloacimonadota bacterium | reverse complement strand
ATTTCGGGTAATTTTTCCAATGCTTGCATACGTAATGATATATCTGCTTTGATTATCTGGAATGGTTTTGATGAATTATCCATTGCATCGATAGAATTCTTGAAACTATACCCCATCACAGGAGGTAACTCATCATCTCCAGCTATGATCATAAAGCCGCGGGGATATAGTTCAACAAGATAAAAAAGCAGATCGCCATTTTTATCCCTTTGCATATGAATATCATAAATGCTATAGCTTTGAGTAGGATCGTAATGATCGATTTTATGATACACTACATCTTTGCAAATCTCTATGCTGATTGGTTTTGCATTAAGCCGTAGTAAAAAGATCACGATAAGAATCATGAAGATGAATGCTGTTTTTTTGCTAACCATTAATGCTCCTTTATTCACAGAAAATGGGAAATTCTTCCCATTCCTTTTTTGTTTTTTCTAACATCTTTAAACTTTTATCTTTATTCAATGCAGCCAGACTATTCACGATCAGATTTACCATGACCACTGGTGCTGCCTGAGAAAGACTATATACAGTTGCGGTTACGGGAGCTATGAGAATGTGATTACATACTCGGGCAAGGGCATTAAATTCGCTGTCGGTTATCGCTATAGTGGTTGCTCCCCGATTCTTTGCAAATTGTGCAACATCTCTGACCTCGAGCAGAATTCTCTGGAAACTTATTGCGATGACTACATCATTCGGTTCGATTTCCATGATCTCGATTTGTTTGGATATTCCGAATCCCTTTAGCTTTATATACTCTTTTCCCAAAGCATCCAGATAATAATAGAAAATATCAACACAGGTTTCACTTGCACCGATAGATGCGATTAAGATCTTCTTTGCATTATCGATGGCCTCAACAACTTTTTCAAGCGTTTTTCTGTCTAACTGAGTGCGCAGGTTCATGATATTTTGAATATCCTGCTCGATCGTTGTATCAACTACGTCCTTTTCGTCATTACCATTCAGAAATTCTCGGAAAACTTCATGTGGAGTTGTTGTTTTTCTGTAGATTATTTCAAGTTCTTTCTTTAATTCAGGGAATCCTGAATAGCCGAGTTTCTGTGCGAAACGTGTGATGGTTGATGGAGCAACATCACAAAGTGCAGCAATTTGAGGACCATTGAGAAAGGCATTCCTCTGAAGATTTTTTGTGATCGTGTCTGCGATTACTCTTTCTTGTCTGGAAAGAGGTATATCCTTTAGTTTCTCAGTTAATGTAGTTTTCATATTGCAAAATCCTTTGCGCATAGAATTAATAATGCAAATATATTTGTCAAATAAAATTTGAAACAAATTTTTTGACAAAGAAATATGACTTAAGAAATCTTTCACTCTCGTGGGTGATTAGCTCAGATGGTTAGAGTGCTACGTTGACATCGTAGAGGTCACTGGTTCGATTCCAGTATCACCCACCATTTTTATTAATAGGGGATACTATGCTACATATATACACAGGCAATGGTAAGGGCAAGACAACAGCAGCCCTCGGGCTTGCCACCCGCTTTCTCGGTCATAAAAAGCATGTCTGCATAATTCAATTCATGAAGAAAAATATCGAGTATGGCGAGATCACCTTTTTTAAGAAAATAAAAGGAATAGATATCTTCCAGTTCGGTACACCTGATTTCGTGGATAAGAAACGCCCAAAACAGATCGATTTCTCGGAAGCTGAAAATGCGTTTGATAAAGTAAAGGATGTCTTAAACCGTCACAACTATAACTTACTCATCCTTGATGAGCTGAATGTTGCGCTGGATTTCGAATTAATTCCTATTGAGGAAGTGGTACCTGTTATCAAAGAATATAAAGATGACCTTGAGATTGTTATTACTGGTCGATATGCACCAGAAGAATTTCTTGAGATTGCTGACCTCATAACTGAGATGAAAGAAATAAAACACTATTTTTCGCAAGGAATTTCAGCCCGAGAAGGAGTGGAATTTTAAAAAATTCATAAAGCAATTGACGTAAAAAAATTCACTCTTCCAATTATACCACCACACAAATGAAGTGGTAGAAGCACATTGAAAAAATCCTCGGAGGATTCGTATGAAGCTTTCTGAAAATGCTCGTGCAGTACTCAGAAAAAGGTATTTCAAAAAGGATGAGAACGGAAAGATAATTGAGGACGAAAAAGCAATGCTCACGCGTGTGAGTGAAAATATCGCAGGTGGTAACAAGACAAAAGCAAAGCGTTATTATAAACTTATGGATGAACGCTTCTTTTTACCTAATTCACCTACACTGATGAATGCAGGAAATGATCTTCAGCAACTTTCTGCCTGTTTTGTGCTTCCTGTGGAAGACAGCATGCACAGTATTTTTGAAACAGTTAAGAACGCAGCACTTATCCATAAGAGTGGTGGGGGAACCGGTTTCTCATTCTCAAAACTCCGTGAACAGAATGCCCGTGTAAGAAGCACAAGCGGTGTTTCCAGCGGTCCTATTACCTTCATGAAAGTGTTCAATTCTGCAACTGATGCTGTCAAACAGGGGGGAACCCGGCGTGGGGCAAACATGGCGATCCTCAATGTTGATCATCCAGATATAATCGAATTTATCAAAGCAAAAGAAAAAAATGATGAGTTGAATAATTTTAATATCAGCGTCGGATTAACCGAGACGTTTATGGATGCAGTAAAGAATGATGAAGAATACAGATTGATCTCACCTCACTCAGGCAAATCCCATAAAAAACTCAAAGCACGTGATGTGTTTGAACTCATTGTGGAAATGGCACATAAGAATGGGGAACCAGGCATCGTGTTCGTGGATCGGCTGGATAGATATAACCCAACACCAAAAGCTGGTCAGATCAATGCAACAAATCCATGTGGAGAACAGCCGCTTCTACCTAATGAAGCATGTAATCTTGGTTCAATCAATCTTTCTCTCATGATCAAGGATGGGAAAATAGACTGGGAGCTCTTGAAAAGAGTTGTTTATGATGCAGTGGATTTTCTCGATGACGTGATAGATCGCTCTGCCTTCCCACTTCCAGAAATAGAGAAGAAGGTGAAACAGAATCGCAAGATAGGATTGGGAATAATGGGTTGGGCGGACATGCTGCTTCAGCTGAATATTCCATATAATTCCCAAGAAGCAACTGCTACAGGGCGTGAAGTAATGGAGTTTATTGATTATCATTCAAAGGAACGATCTGTGCAACTTGCCGAGAAAAAGGAACCATTTCCTAATTTTGATGAAAGTATCTACAAGACGGGACAATTTAAACGTCAAGGGTATAAACTCGACTGGACTGGTTTGATCAGAGACATGAAGGAAAAGGGCATTCGCAATGCAACAACCACGACAATTGCACCCACCGGAACTATCAGCATGATAGCAGACACTTCCAGTGGTATTGAGCCAATCTTTTCACTTGTATATATCAAAAATGTCATGGATGGGGATAAGCTTCTATATATAAATAAATATTTTAATGAAGTTGCAAAGAAAAGAAAATTTTATTCCAAAGAGTTGATGGAAGAGATTTCTGAAAAGGGATCACTCCATGAGATTCAGGAAATTCCTGAAGACGTACAGGAGGTATTCGTTACCGCTCACGATATTACTCCTGAGTGGCATATTCGTATGCAGGCAGCGTTCCAGGAATATGTCGATAATGCCGTCTCAAAAACCATCAATTTCTCGAACAGTGCAACAAAACAAGATATCTACATGTCTTATATGCTTGCCTATGAGTTGGGATGTAAGGGAGTAACGGTATATCGCGATGGCAGCAGGGATGAGCAAGTGCTGAATGTGGGCAAAAAAATGCGAGAGCAGGATAGAACTCGCATCGAACCCCGTAACCGTCCCGAGACAACGTATGGTGTAACTAAGAAAATTAATACCGGGTGTGGTCATCTCTACGTTACAATAAATGTCGATCATACAGGTATATGCGAGATTTTCACCCAGATGGGTAAGGTTGGTGGTTGTGCCTCTGCCCAGCTCGAAGCCATTGCCCGGCTTATATCGTTAGCTCTGCGCTCGAATGTAAAGGTCGAATCTATTGTCAAACAGCTTCGGTTGATCCGTTGCCCTTCACCAATGTGGTCAAAGGGTAAGAAGATCCACTCCTGTGCCGATGGCATTGCCAATGCGCTTATTGAATTTATTGAGCAGGATGGAAATGGCATTAAGCATCAGAATGATGAAGGTGAAAGAGATCAATTGAAAGTTATCCCAGATAGTCCATCTCTGGATGAAACAAGACCGGTTGGCTCAATGTGCCCTGAATGTGGTGCCACACTTGAATTTAAAGAGGGATGTAAAACCTGTCCCATCTGCGGATGGTCAAAATGCAGTTAAAATAAAAAGGGGAGACACATGAAAAAAATCATTTTCACATTTGTAATTCTTCTTTTAACTGATTCACTTCTTGCAATCGAACCACACTTTATGCAGGATCCTGCAATCTCACCAGACGGAAACACCATCTGTTTTGCTTATATGTCCGATCTATGGCTTGTGCCCTTTCATGGGGGAGAAGCAAAACGACTAACCGTATCAAAAGGTACGGACTCTAATCCAGTTTTCTCACCAGATGGAAAAACAATCGCTTTTAATTCCAACCGGGACGGTTTCACCGGCATATATATAATTCCCTCGGAAGGTGGAAAAGCCGAATGTATTTCCAAAGAGGGCATCACGGTTGTAGACTGGTTTAAAAACGGGAAGAAGCTTCTGGGATGTGGTTATCAATTACCCAACAGAACAAATTTCATGGAAGTACCACTGGATGGAACCCACCCAGCACTTATAACTGAGATTGGAAGTTCACTTGCACAGCTTTCTCCTGATAACAAAAAGATAATTTTTAGCTATAGAGGTGATCCTACAAGAGAAAGATATACTGGAAGTCATAATGGGCAACTCTGGGAATACAACATAAAAGAAAAATCCTACACGCAGCTTACCCATACTGAGTATACAGAACGATATCCGGTTTATTCCTATGTAAATGATCGTATCTATTTTTCCAGTGCTGATTTTATTAAAGATAACCTTGCAGTGCTGCAGCTTTATTTCGTAGAGAATTATAATTTCGATGATGCGCAACAGCTTTCCGATTTTAATTACTGGTCAGCCCGTCAGCTTAGCATTGCTCGAGAGAATGATAACATTGTATTTACCTTGTTTGATGAACTTTGGTCTTACGAAGGTGATAAAGGGAAAATTAAAAAAGTGCCTATTGAAATAAAGCAGGATTTCCTGGAAAATATGGAGGTGACAGAGGAGTATGTAAACATGGTTTCAAACTTCTCGATTTCACCAAATGGGAAAATGGTAGCGTTCACCTATAAATATGATCTTTTTGCAATGCCCGAAAAAGGGGGAGAGGTAAAACAGCTTACTTTTTCACAGAAAGGTATAGGAGATATCGCAGTAACAAACGATAATCAGTCCATATATTTCACTACTTATGATAAAGGTAACAAACAGCTTTATAAAATAAATATATCCGAACCGGAGAACTTAGAATACATATCTTGGTTCAAAGATGCATACGTGAATGAGATCTATTATGCTGATGAAGTTGGTTTGATCGTAGAGTATTCTGGAGAGAAGGAGAAGAACAACATAGCGCTCCTTGATCCTGAGAATGATAAAGTCGAAGTTCTTATTAATGACCAGGTAGTTGGTTCATCCTTTGTAGTGAGCCCTGATCAGCAATATGCGCTCTATTTTGAACTTACTCCCGGCACGTGGGATGAGATTTTGTATCTCTACAATTTTGAGACGAAGGAAAGAACTGTCCTCTATCCCTATCATGGGAATATGCATTCTCCACTCTGGGGAAAACATGGATCGTATATCTTTTTTAATAGAGATGAGGATATATGTAGGATGGACCTTCATGCAAAAGAGGATTTCTGGGATTACACAGATTATTGGGAACCTATCCTGAATCCGGAAGATGAAGAAAAAAAAGAAGAAGATAAGGATAAAAAGGAGAAGGAAGATAACAATGATGAGGAGGAAGATGGGGAAGAGAAAGATAAGAAAGATATTACCATCTCCATTGATCTTGAGGATATCAGAAAAAGAGTTAAAGTGATCGCTACACACAAGACTTATAACTACATCGTCGGTACTGATGAAGACAGCACTTTATATTATGTGAACCTTTCTGAAGATGACACATACACTCTTCGCAAGGTTGACTATGAAGGCAAAGATGACCAGGAGATCACCAGCTTCTATGAGCGCCCTCGCTATATGGTGTATAATGAAGAAAATGATTGTTTTTATTGCGTGGTATCAAATTCTATGAAAAAAATCACAAAAAGTGGTTCCACAGAGACTCTGGAGAATGAATTTTGCTACACCTACAATAAGTCGGAACTCAATAAGACAATTTTTGAACAGGCGTGGAGGGCATTTCAGATTGGCTTTTATGACCCGAACATGCATGATATTAATTGGGAAAAGTCCTACAAAAAATACTCACCCTATATGGAATATGCCTATACTCCGGAAGTTATGGATTATATCTATTCCGAGATGATGGGCGAGGTGAATGCATCTCATACAGGTTTTTATGCTCGTCAAGATAATTACCAGCGAAGCTTCCAGAAAGCGTATGGTGGATTTACACTCGATTATTCTGATATACCAAAAAAGGGGATTAAATTCAAACAGATTTTCCGAAAATCGAAACTGAACAAACCTCACGAGATCAAACCCGGCGATGTGCTCCTCTCGGTAGATGGAGAAGAAATAGAGAGTACAACTCCGATCAATCCATTATTTTTTAATAAAGAAGGGGAGAAAATACGGTTAGAAATACAGACAGCTGATAGTATTGCAACAGTAGAGATCAAAGGGCTTTCCTGGTGGCAGCACTATAGCATGTGGTATGATGACTGGGTTTCCTCCCGTAGAGAAATGGTTGATGAACTGTCTGATGGAAGATTTGGCTATGCACATATAAGAAGTATGGGCTGGAGTCCTTATGAGGATTTTGTTCAGGATGTGTTTGCCAATAACTGGCAAAAAGAAGCTTTGATAATAGATGTGCGTAACAATCCCGGTGGCTGGATACACGATTGGTTGATCGAACTTCTTACAAAAGAACCCTATGCATTTACCACGAACAGGATCTTCAATGTGAAAAAAGTTCCTTTTCCCGGAGATACATGGACGAAACCTACCATTCTACTAATCAATCAGAACTCTTTTTCAGATGCTGAGATATTCCCGAATATCTACCAGCATTTCAAGCTGGGTAAAGTGATTGGTATGCCAACCAGCGGATCTGTGATTGGCACAGGACACAAGTATTTCATGGATGGTTCGAGTATGAGAATGCCCGGTACTGGTTGGTACACAGCAGATGAAGTGAACATGGAAGGAACCGGTGCAAAACCCGACATCTATCTCGATCAGACCTTTGAAGAAAAAATAGAAGATAATGATGTGCAGCTCAAAAGAGCTGTAGAAGAATTGATGAAAGAAATTCAATAAAACTGGAGGATACATGAAAAATAAAGGATGTATCATAGCAATTATTATTGTAGTCATCCTTGTAATCGCCCTATATGCAACTATCAAAGGAAAATACAATTCCTTTGTGCAGCAGAAGCTGGATGTGGAAAATAGCTGGGCAGAGATTGATAATCAGTACAAGAGAAGAGCAGATCTGATTCCCAATCTTGTCAATACAGTAAAAGGATATGCTTCTCATGAAAAACAAACTTTTACTGAAGTGATCGAAGCGCGCGCAAAAGCAACGTCGATCAATGTTGATGCAAACAATCTAAACCCGGAAATGGTTCAGCAGTTTCAGGAAGCTCAAGCCGGTCTTACACAAGCATTATCTAAACTGATGGTGGTTGTAGAACAATATCCCGACCTGAAAGCAAACCAGAATTTTATCCGCTTGCAGGATGAACTTGCCGGAACGGAAAATCGTATTGCAGTAGCACGCAGAAGATACAATGAGGTTGTGACAATCTACAATAAGAATATTTCGATATTTCCCAATAATATCTTTGCTGGAATATTCAATTTTGAAAAGGCACCGCTCTACAAGATCGACGAAGCCGAAAGAGAGACACCTGAAGTTACTTTTGAATAATTATGTCTTTTCATAGATTTGTTGAAAAGCATTGGGTAAAGAGAAGTATACTTTCATATTTCCTTTTGCCCTTTGCTTTTCTTTTTTCCTGCATTCTTCGCATCAGAAGATCACTCCAGAAGCTCGGAATATTACGTTCATATCGCGCAAAAAGTTATGTGATCTCTGTGGGTAATCTTACAATGGGCGGAAATGGAAAAACACCTTTTACGATACTTCTCGCAAAAGCTTTACACAGCAGGGGAATGAAAGTAGCGATTTCTCATCGCGGATACAAAGGTGCATATGAGCATAAAATCCGTCTCATTTCTAATGAAAAATCGATTATAAAAGATGCACAGCTTGCAGGTGATGAACCGCTTCTTATCGCAGAAAATCTACCTGGAATTCCAGTTATTGTGGGCAAAAATAGAAGAGCTGCGATTCAATATCTCGATGCAGTTATAATTCCAGATGTTATTATTCTTGATGACTCATTTCAGCACCTCAAAGTAACGCATGATTTTGATATTGTATTATTGAATGCAAAAAAGCCCTTTGGTAATGGATTTGTCACACCTGCCGGTACATTACGTGAGCCAGTCGGAATACTAAAATATGCAGATTGCCTGGTATTGAATGATATAAGTGATAACCAGATCATTCCATACAAAATCCAGAAATTCAGCAAGACTGTTATATCAACGAAGTATGAGATTGAAACCCTGGTGGCATATAAAAATAATGACTCACATTCTCCAGAATCGATAAAAGAAGCGATTTTGATCTCAGGTATCGGCAATCCCGTATCTTTTGAAAAAAGCATTGAGCGGATTGGGATTCGGATTATTACTCACTATACTTTTCCTGATCATCATAAGTTTGATCTTGAAAAGGATATTAACCCAATAATCGATAAACATAGGGACGCAGTCATAATCACTACTGAAAAGGATTTCGTAAAATTATCAAAATTTTACTTTGAGATACCAATGTATTATGCAAAACTTAAGGTTGCAGTCCAGGAAGAAAAGCAATTTAATACTTTACTGGATACAATCATGAAAGATAGAAAGCAATGAAATTCATAGATACTCACGCACATTTACAATTTGATTTCTATGATAAAGACCGCGATGAGGTCATCAGAACTGCTTTTGAAAAAGGTATTAAATCCATCATCAATATAGGAACGGATGGACCGACATCAAAAATGGCAATTGAGCTTGCTCGGGACCACAAAAATCTCTTTGCAACTGCTGGCTGGCATCCTCATGATGTAACAAAGTATGACGAGAAAAAGCTTCTTGATTTTCTTGAAGAAGATAAAGTTGTAGCACTTGGGGAGATAGGGCTTGATTACTACAGAAATCTTAGCTCAAAGAAGCTGCAGAAAGAAGTCTTTGAAACGCAGATAAAAATCGGTATCGAGAAAAATCTTCCGCTCGTGATCCATGATCGCAATGCTCATCAGGATACCTTTGATATTCTGAAGAAATATCATCCGGAGAAAGTGGTATTTCATTGTTTTTCCGGTGATTATACTTTTGCTCAAGATGTGCTAGAGCAGGGCTGGTTCATCTCTTTTACTGGAGTCGTAACCTTCGATAAAGGAAGTTATTATGGGATCATTAGAGATGTTCCAGATGATAAGTACTTTGTTGAGACTGATGCTCCTTTTCTAACCCCATATCCCTACAGGGGAAAGAGGAATCGTCCAGAATATGTTGAATATATCATTCAGCAAATTGCAGAAATAAAGCAGAAAACTCCAATTGAGATTGCACGTCAGACAACTGAGAATGCCGAGAATTTCTTCTGTCTTAATAAAAAACTTGATTAGAAAAAATGAGCTTACTTTTTTGACCAAAAAAATAAATGTGAATAATTTAGCGGAGGAAAGAATGGCAGTAAAAATTGATAAAGAAAAATGTGTTGCCTGCGGTGTATGCGTCGATGTATGCCCCACAGAAGCCCTTTCAGTCGAAGGTGATTACGCTGTATGTAATGCTGAGCTGTGCGTCGATTGCGGTGCATGTATTCCAGAATGTCCTACTGAGGCAATTTCTGAATAAGGATTAACATATTTCAATTTCAGCCATCCCTAATATTGGATGGCTTCTTTTTTACTATGAAACACAATGTTTAGCGTAAATTCACAGGAGTATGATTAAGACATAAAGGATATCATATCATTTGAATAGCCACGAGATTTATCTCAAGGAAAGGAAAGAAGATGCCCCAATATTATAGGGATTTCAATCCCGATGACAAGATAAATTAAAGGATTAAAATCCAATATAATTTCAGAGAAATTTAATTATGAAAAGTTTCATTTTGTTATTATTTATACCTTTAATCTTAGTAGCTTGTGCGACACTTAACCAGAAGGAAGATGTCTCTGTTATCGATAATCTGGCAGTACAAGCCCAAATTGAAAATGACAGTCTCAGGCAGATTATTTTTTCTCATCAAATACACATAGATTCACTTTATCGAACAATTTCGAATTTGCAGGATTCGATTGCGTATCTAAACAATACAACGCGCATCAAGAACGACATGGAATTTCCAGATACGCTGTATTTTGCGGGTTACTCCTTTGATATGACAAATGATCGGATCTTCCAGAAATTTCATTACTGGTATAAAGCAGAGATCAAGTTTGCTTACAAGTATATTCCCAGAACCACTAAATATTTTCCAGTTATTGAGGACATCCTTGTTAAGAATGGTTTACACACTGACATAAAATACCTTGCGGTAGCAGAGAGTTATCTCAGTCCTCTCGCTCACTCATCAGCCAATGCAACCGGATACTGGCAGTTCATCAAATCAACTGCTGAGTATTATGATATTGAGATGAACCAGTTCGTTGACCAGCGAAGTGATATTTTTGCATCCACTCAAGCGGCATGCGAATATCTGAACTGGAGCTTGAAAGCGCTTAGTAACAGGGGAGCTCCAGATCTTTTACTTGCCATATGTGCATTTAATGCCGGACTGGGGAATATTACAAAAGCTATAAACGAGCAAGGCGGAAAGGATTTCTTCAGCTTGATACAGAGAAAGTCCGAAACTGATGATTATGTGTGGCGTACTCTTGCGATCAAATATATTATTGAGAACGAAGATAAAATATTCACCAAGCTCTTTGATAAAGAACCTAGCTTGTATGAAACTTGCAGAATAGTTCATCTTCAGCTGGAAGGATATTATAAACTCGATAATTGGGCACAAGCGCAGGGCACAGTAATACGTGAAGTATGGGAATTGAATCCATGGATAAAAATTTACAAAAGAAATAACTATACGTATTCACCTATAAATGATGTGGTGATAAGTCCCGGAACCTACACGGTCTTACTTCCTATCGATTCAGTTCCCAATGAAGCTGAAGTAGCACAGATTGAATCACAATTCCTTGAAGAAAACAATGGTTATTTTACAGAACATAAAGTAAAAACAGGAGAGAATCTCTGGCTCATTGCAAGGAAGTATAATACAACGGTTTCTCACCTGATGAGCATCAATGGTTTGACTTCTACAATCATACATCCCGGACAAAGACTGAACCTTATTTCTACGAATACGAAACCAACGAATTATTATGTGGTAAAAAAGGGAGATACACTTGCTGACATTGCCAGTAAACTGGGAATAAACAGTCAGCAACTTATCCGGCAGAACAATCTGTCTGTAACAGTTAGGAATGGACAGAATATCGTGTATATTTATCCCGGGCAGAAATTGTATTATTAAGATATTTTTTTCCTCATAAATAATATTTCCGTGAGAGGTTCACGCTTTATTATGAACCACTTCCATAAAAAAGAATTGTCACTCTGAGCTTGTCGAGGAGTCTCACAGAACGATAATCCAGAATTATGGGAGATCCTTCGTAAGAAATTAAAATTTCTTACTCGAGGATGACAATCATTATGGTTCATGACAACTTAACTTGACTTTTAAGTTTTGTAAGTAGTTGTTATTGATATGGTTAGTAAGCAGGTGCTTTTCAGGTGAACTTATTTCTATACAATATTCAGAAAGTAATTAATACTCTGCACCAATTTAATAATTTGTGTTATTGTCTGTAATAGAGTGTAGTATGGTGGTGATGGGGAATATTTCTGCAATTCATATACAACTTAATAAACGACAGCATAAAGTTTCTACTTCTCTTTTCATTATGCTAATTCGAATGAGCATTTTATTCATCCTTTTTATTCCACTATTTTATAAAACAATGAACACATGATACAACCATTTTTAAGTAAACACACAGGAGCATGATTACAGTATATAGAATAACATAAAATGTGAATAGCCACGAGATTAATCTTGTGGCAAATCAGAAAAAGTAATTTTAATTACATAAAAATTATTAATTTCTATAAAATTATTCAAGCTCGAGTTCTAATCGAGAAGATGCGATGTGCCTAAACGGTCAACATAGAAGCAATTATGCTCCTCCGCTCCTCACTCTTCTTTGCGATGAGCGAAGTGCGGAGAAGACATAATTAGTGGTTCGTAGAAGTCTCCATAATGCCCATCCTCTTTTACTACCTCATAAGTTTGATTGCTATTCTTATTATAGTCTATAAGACTATCCATTAAGTTCTTAACCGCATGGATATGCATCGGCTTGTTAAGATAACCAAAGGGATTAAGAAGTTTCGATCGTTCGATTGTTTCATCATCACTATATGCGGTAACAAAGATAATTGGAATATTGTCAGAATTGAGAATTTGCTCTGCAGCTTCTATTCCATTCATTTCGCCTTTAAGATTAATATCCATAAAAATAACATCTGGTTCCATCTCAAAAGCTAACTCAACTGCTTTTTCTCCGTAGGACTCACACTTCACTTCGTAGTTTCCCATGCTTTCGAGCATTCTTCGAAAGTGCAACGAGATAATCAGTTCATCTTCAACGATCAGTATCTTTTGTAGTTCCATGCTTTTTTATTTACTAAATAATTTAACCTTTGTTATTTGCTGACTTTTTTTCATGTCCAACGAATATACCATCTTCAGAAATTATTACAATATACTCTCCACCGTTACCGTCATAAACTCTTTTAATTGTCATAATGTTCTCCTGTTATTTTTGTAGTATGTGTATTTCACCGTTAACAATTATTATAATATATTCTTCTCCATTTTCTCCAACAACAACAGCTTCAAGCATGGTTTGGTCATCACTATCGAGATCATTTTCTGTAATTACAGGATAATCAATATCATCGCTGAGGTATTGTGAGATAATGGGTTCTTCACTTGATGAACAGAGTGATTTTAAGTCAGCACCAGTCATTGCAAAAACTTGAGTAGCTAATACTACTACTATTATCATCGAAATACAAAATAAAATTACTTTTTTTTTCATATTTCTCCTTTCATGTCCTTTACTTATATATCATGAAAATGGCGATTTTGTGACGAAACCACTCAAAAAAGTTTAAAAAAATGAAAAAAATTTGGTTTTTCTTCATAGAAATCTTGTTTTTCGCGGTTAAATATTATGAAGAACACCAATGAAAAAATTGACGACAATGAACATTAGTCATTATCAGGCATCATAAATGGTTCGTAGAGATAATAAAAAGATTAAGTAGAAATGATTTAAATCTGTAATCTTATAAGGACAATATGAAGTTTTGGGCTCGAAAATTTCTCTTTTATATAGAGAACAATAATGAAAAAAAGAAAAGTTAACTCACAAAAAGAAGAAGATAGATTCCTTCAGGAACTTTATTCTTTAGCCTATAGAACTGCCCGATCGCTGGTTTCGAGCCTGGAAGTAGCAGAAGATATTGCATCACAGACTATTTATTATTACCTCCTCAAGCGTGATCAATTAGGAGATATTAACCATAAAGGATGGATTGTAACCACATGTAAAAACTATAGTAAACAATATTTTAATAAATTGGAAGCTGAAAAGAACTTTCGAAAGGATATTACTGTTAATGTGGCTGATGAGCTACGCTCCAAGATATATAGTAGCCTAGATTTTTCAGCGCAGGAACGAGATGAACTTCTGACAGCAATCGATATTGCCAGGAATAAACTTTCCGAGAAGGAATTGAGAACATACCTTTTATATCTGGATTGTGAAAATGATATACACAAAATGCAAGAGATCACAGGTGAAAAGAATGCGACATTACGACAACGGATCTCAAGGATTAAAAGAAAGATCAAAGCCGAGACATATATCAAACTTGGTATGATTGCTACAAAAAAGGTATTGAATCCTCAGGTGAATGATGATATAAAGAAATTCCTTATAAGTTTCAGGGAACATCTCGACAGCAATACTATTGATAAGATGTTTTATTACTTTTCTAAGAAGAAAAATGGTGGGATTGTATATCATTTTGATATTAAGGAGGTGCTTGAGTTTGAAGTACAGTTACAAGATTCGATCTACACAATTCACGTCATCTTCAATAATAAGAATGATAGAAAAGAGTCTTTTTATTTTACTTTTATGATGGATAAAAACTATCTTAAAGTATTGCAAACTCCTACTCCTCATACCTTTCATCAGAGAGTCAAAGCAGAAGACGAAGCAAAAATTATAGCATTGCTCGAAAAATATCCGGAAGATGATCAGGGAATCCACCGAGTGCCGGATGATGAGTTAGAACTACTCAGGTCATTGTTTGGAGAGGATGAATAGGGGAGTTAGATTATAATTTTTCTTTAAGTTTGGAAAGGAAGGTCAAGGCATCTATCGGGGTAAGATCATTCACATCAAGTTCCATTAATTCCCTAATAATTGCTCTTTCCTTACTCGTTTTTTGTGAGAGGACTTCTATAAAAGAAGTTTGATTTATCTCTGCTTTCTTCCTCTTTGTCTTTTCCAGAATACTTGATTCATTGAATTCACTTTTCTCGAGTTCTTCCAGAATTTCCTGAGCTCGAGTGATGACATTTTTAGGAATACCAGCGAGTTTTGCTACCTGAATACCATAACTCTGATCGGCACTTCCTGGCACTACTTTCCTCAGAAATATGATCCTGTCCTGATATTCTTTTGCAGTGATATTATAATTTTTCACGCCCTTGTAAACATTGGCAAGCTCAGTCAATTCGTGATAATGGGTTGCGAAGAGTGTTTTCGCTGCGATTTTTGAATTTTCATGTAAATACTCAACAACTGCCCATGCGATACTCAATCCATCAAAAGTACTTGTACCTCTGCCAATCTCATCCAATAAAACCAGACTTCGGGGAGTAGCATTATGTAAGATATTTGCTGTTTCGATCATCTCAACAAGAAAAGTACTTTGACCGAGTGCGAGATTATCTGAAGCGCCGACACGGGTAAAGATCTTATCAACAGTGCCGATTTTTGCAGATTTTGCAGGCACAAAAGAGCCCATTTGCGCCATGATGATGAGTAATCCCACCTGTCTGAGAAAGGTCGATTTGCCTGCCATGTTCGGACCAGTGATAAGGAGGATTCGATCAGAATCATTATTCATATAGGTATCATTTGGGATAAATTCATGCCCCGACATGAGCTGCTCAATAACTGGATGTCGTCCCTCTTTTATTTCTATCTCATTAGATTCTGTTATTTCAGGACGTATATAGTGATTGTAATACGCCAGCTGAGCAAGATTACTTACTACATCGAGTGTGGCTACGATCTGTGAGAATTGCTGAATGCGGGGAATGAACATTTTCATCTTATCACGAATCTCAACGAAAAGTTCATACTCAAGCTGAGTACTTCGCTCCTCAGCGCCTAGCACCTGATCTTCAAATTCTTTTAATTCGGGAGTGATAAATCGTTCAGCGTTCACCAGCGTTTGTTTTCGAATATAATCATCAGGCACTTTATCCAGATGGCTTTTTGTGACTTCAATGTAGTAACCAAACACATTATTGAACTTCACTTTAAGTTTAGGGATTTTTGTTCGCTCGATCTCTTTATCCTGAAGTTCAGCGATCCATTCTTTGCCCTTTCTACTCTTTTTTCTCAGTTCATCAAGTTCTTGATTATATCCCTTTTTGATGATACCCCCTTCTTGCAGGGTAGCTGGTGCTTCTTCTTCAAGTGCGTTTTCAATGAGCAGGATGACTTCATCAAAGTTTTGGATAGAAGTGAACTGTTCATTGATAAGTGTTGCTTCGCATTGTGAGATAAGTTCAGAGATTGGTTGAGCGAGCTGCAGGTAGTTTTTCAAAGCTATCAGATCACGGGGATATGCTTTGTTGGTTCCAATCTTGCTGATAATTCGCTCAACGTCACCGATATCAGACAGAATTTCGATAAGCCCATTCCTCACATGGATTTTATCCAGAAGTTCATCTACACCATCGAGCCGTTCTATGATGCTATCTTTATCCATCAGCGGATTAAGCATCCAGAAGATGAGTTTCCTGCTTCCCATAGGAGTTTTTGTCTCATCCATGACCTCGAGCAATGTGCCATGCTTTGTTCTGGTGCGCATGGATTCGGTCAATTCGAGATTATGCCGAGAAAGCGCATCCACCTGCATATACTGGGTAGAGGAATAATATCGTAGAGAATTCACATGAGCGAGATCTCCCCCTTTCAAGTTTTTCAGATAGGAGAGAATTACTGCCGAGGCACTCACGGCTAATGACTTGTTCTGCACACCGAATGCTTCAAGTGACACAACATCAAAGTGATTCTTCAATATCTCCAAAGACTCCAGATACTCATAGGGCCAAGTTTCATATACTGTGAACACAGGTCTGTAAAACACCTGTATTTTTTCTTTGAACTTTTCATCCATATTCTCGGGGATGAGTATCTCTGTTGGATGTATACGTGATAGTTCATCAACAACCTTCGAGAATGGAAGTTCGGTGCAGCTGAATTCACCAGTAGAAATATCGATTGATGCAATACCACAGGTTTGTTTTCCCTCATAAATGGCACTCAGGAAATTATTACTTTTGTCGTTTAAGTAGTTCTCTTCGAGAATTGTGCCAGGAGTAATAACCTCCACGATCTTTCTTTTTACCAGCTTCTTTGCTTTTTTGGGGTCTTCTACCTGCTCGCAGATTGCTACTTTGATACCGTTATCCAGCAACTTTTTAAGAAAATTTTCTAGTGCATGATAGGGAAAACCTGCAAGGGGAACTGGATTTTTCTTTTTTTTATCCCGTGTTGTAAGCGTTATGCCCAGTATTTTTGACGCAGTTTTGGCATCCTCAAAAAATGTTTCATAGAAATCACCCATTCTGAACAGTAACAATGCATCCGGTTGCTCTTTTTTTATGGATAGATACTGCTGCATAAGAGGAGTGAAGTCTTTGGATGAATCTGTTTTTTGAGAAGCCATTATGGTTTTTTATATATGAAAGATGAAATGCCCTGATCTTTGAGTTTGAGCTTTTTGAACTGTGCTTCGTCTTCAGTCGAGTAGGGACCCAGTCCAAGAGCATAATATATTTTTCCATTTACTGATTTGGTAAATATGAATACACCAGAGATTCCCAGACCTTCAAATTCGTCTTTAGATTTATACGCTTGTGTAGATGAATCGAACGCAGCCAGTTGTACAATGAATTTTTTGTTTAAAAGCTCTTCAATCTGAGGTAGTGTAGTCAAGGATGAAGAATAATACCCCAGCTCAATGAGTGAAACAATCTGCTGCTCTGCAAGTGGTGTGTATTGGGAATATGGATAGTCATTTGTCAGTTTTTTATAATAATTTATCGCTTCTTTATAATCTTCTTTCTTCTCATAGCATAATCCAAGCATATAAAGCACGTAGGGCATGAAATTTGTGGTGGGATTGTCTGTTTGAAGTTGCTTGAGTTGATCAATGGCTTTTGAGTATTGCTGTAACTCATAATATGCTGTTCCACAATTCAGATAAGCTAATTCACGCCTGGAAGAATCAAGGGAGATATTGATAAATTCTTTAAACGCAGTGATGGATGGGAAATATTCATTGTTACAGAAATGCGCTTGGGCATTGATAAATAGGGCATCGGAATAATACAGTGAGAAAGTTTTTGAGAGGAGCTTGTCCGAATATTCTTTCGCCTTAAGCCAGTCCTGATGGGTCATTGCGATCTTGGCAAGGTGTATCAACGCCCGATCGTAATAATTATTGTCAGGGATATTCAACACCTTTTTGTAATTATGTACCGCATCATTTGCATTATCTGCACATTGACCAAGCAGGTAATATATTTCAGCCTGAATCTTCGGGTCAGTACATGAATTCAAATGCTCTTTGAGCAGGATGGTTGCTTCGGCAAAGTTCTCATCGTCAATATAACGATATACTTTCGATAGAGATTGAGCACTAAGTGTTAGTGTCCATGCCAAAACGAGGAGAATGCTTAGACCAAGTATCTTCTTCATATAGAAATAATTAACTGCTCATTAATTTCAGGAATTGCTTGTTGTTCTTGGTTCCTTTCATTTTGTTCTTCAGCAGTTCTATCGCATCATAGGGAGATTGATTCTTCAATATCTTTCTCAGTATGAAGACACGATTACGCACATCATCCGCCAGTAACTTTTCTTCTTTTCGAGTTCCTGAAGTAACAAGGTCAATAGCGGGATACATACGTAGATCACTAATTGATCTATCCAATACGAGTTCCATATTACCGGTTCCTTTGAATTCTTCAAAGATAACAGTATCCATCTTACTTCCAGTATGAATAAGTGCGGTTGCCATTATGGTTAAACTTCCACTTTCTTCGGTATTACGAGCCGCACCAAAAAAGCGTTTGGGTTTGTGTAATGCGTTAGCATCAACACCACCTGAGAGCACCTTGCCGCTGGCAGGCATGAGCGTGTTATAAGCTCTGGCAAGACGAGTGATGCTATCCAGTAGAATGACAACATCCTTACCATACTCGACCATTCTTTTTGCTTTTGCCATAACCATTTCAGCTAATCGCACATGATGATGTGCAGTTTCGTCAAAAGTGGAACTCACAACTTCAGAATGCTCGGGTTTCACATTTCTTCTCATCTCTGTGACTTCTTCTGGACGTTCGTCAACGAGAAGAATGATCACATAGACTTCCGGGTGATTTGTGAGGATTGCGTTTGCCATTTTCTGGAGCAGCACAGTTTTTCCTGTTCTTGGCGCTGCAACGATCAATCCTCTTTGACCCTTACCTATTGGAGTGAATAGGTCAATGATTCGTGTAGAAAGTTCATCGGGAGTAGTTTCCAGATCAAATTTCTCATCCGGGAAAAGAGGAGTGAGGGAGTCAAAGTTGGGTGTCTGCAATGCTCTTTCTGGAGGTTCTCCATTCACGGCATCAATGCGGATAAGCGCAAAGTACTTTTCATCTTCTTTAGGTGAACGTACAGGACCGGATATGATATGTCCCTGCTTAATGTGGAATTTTTTTACCTGAGCTTTGGACACATAAATGTCGCTGGGTCCACTCATATAATTTGATACCGGTGATCTCAGGAATCCATATCCTTCCTGGGTTAGGTCGATCACACCTGTGGTAAATACCAAACCTTCGTTTGCTGCTTGTGCATCTAGAATTGCAAATTTCAGATCATCTTTATTCATCGATTTGGGTGATTTTACATCAAGTTCTTTCGCAATTTTTTGCAATTCTGGAAGACTCATTTTTTGTAATTCTTTGAGTTCTAGTACTTCTTCCATACTACTCCTTACAGTTTATTCCATGACAGAGTGACAACGGATAAACTAAATTGATTTTTTATATTTGATTTTTAAATTTTTCTTCAGCTGCAGATTTTCTGATATAAACTGGCTCAACTAATGCCAGTTGATCCATAGTATAGACCTTGTCCATCTGTCCTTTTTCAACAAGGTCGATGAGTGAGGAAGCTCTTGGATAACAATCAACATCTCTTGCAAAACTGGTTAAATTTTTTTTCTCTATTATTGCTTTAGTTCTTGAATCAATATTTCCGACTATGAGTGTCTTTTCAGAAAGATTATTAGATAATTGCTTTGCAGAATACAGCGAAGGTGGTGATACAATTTCCAGATTTGAAGTAAATATTGCAGCATACAACTCATTACGTCCGGCATTAATAACCGAGCAGATCGGAGTGTCTGAATATGAACAATTGTTTGCAAGAGATTTCAGTGTAGAAACTATATATAGAGGTTTGCTTAAACCCATACATAAACCCTTTGCAGTAGCGAGTCCTATACGCAATCCAGTAAAGGATCCCGGTCCGATTGAAAATGCAATAGCATCCAGCTCGGATCGTTGCATGGCAACTTCAGAAAGTAATGTGTCAACAGTAGGAAGAAGATGTTCGGAATGTGTTTTACTGGTTTTCAAAGTATATTCAGCATAGATTTTTCCTTCTCGGGCAAGGGCTATGCTTTCATAAATCGTTGAGGTTTCGAATGCAAGAATATTCATTTAACAATTATTTACAGGACCGTCTCCTAATGGATTTTGAGTTACTTTTTTGGGCACTGATGAATGGGGTACGACGCAAAGAAAGCGCATTATCGTATCGTCAGTATTCTTGAATTGGTGTTTAAGATGCGGCTCTACATAGATTACATCCCAGGGCTGGAAAGGTGTCTCACCTTCTTCGGTGACAAGTACACCATTGCCCTGCAAAACAAATGCTTCATGTTCCCAGTTATGAGAATGAAATGGTGTGTGGCCACCTGCTTCTACTTCAAACATACGCATTGCAAAATTAGGTGCTTTATCCTTTTGAGAGATTAGCCATCTGATCTTTGTTTCTTTTGCACCTTCTACATTGACATCTTCCAAAGGAACATCATTGAAATGAGTAACTTTCATACTTGCCTCCACTGAATATGGTTACCATTGTTTGTTATTTATTCGCTTTTTTCTATTTTTTTCTGTTACAAATATTTTTATTATGTCTCGAAACGTCAATATTTTCTATTCAATTGTACTCAACATCATACAGATATAAACCCTCAGGAGGAGCTGTGGTTCCCAGTTTTGTATAATCCTGGTCACGTAGAAGTTGTTCAAGATACTTCGACTTAAGTTGATTGTCGCATATAAAAATCAGAGTACCAACAATACGTCTGACCATATTGTGCAAAAATCTATTAGCTGAGATGTAGAAATAGTAATGTGTATCATCTTCTATCCATTCAGCTTTTTCTAAGGTACAAAGTGTGGAATTGAGTTGACTGGTATCATGGGCAAATACCTTGAAATCATGTGTGCCTATAAGAATTTTCGATAACTTATCAAGGATTGATATATCTATGAGAGTTCCTGGGAAAAAAGATGAATAGAACCGCTCAAATGGAGAATATTGTTTCATTATCTTATAAAGATAAGTGCGTTTTTTTGCAGAAAATCTCGCGTGAAAATTTTCTGGAACATTCTTGCACCCTTTCACATAGATCGCATCAGGAATCGTCGCATTAAGAGCGGCAACAATATTCTCAGAGGTCATACGCGTACTTACTTCGAAATGAGCATATTGATTGAGAGCATGCACTCCTGCATCTGTTCTGCCTGAAACAATTATACGGATTTGAGTTTTGAATATTTTTTCAAGAGCTTCCTCAATAACTGATTGAATGGTAACAATATCATTCTGGATCTGCCATCCATGGAAAGAATGACCATCATAACTGAGTTGAATAAGAAATTTCTTCATATAAATACCAATAGAGTTTGTACTATGAGTAGTAAAGGGATCAATAGATCATACTTGCCAAAGCGTAAATGTTCAGGTCGGGATATGAGGTTATCGATAGAATGGTGAACCTGCCGAACTCGCAATAGGGCACGGTTTGCAATGAGAGGAAATAGTTCAACGAATGATGAGAGTCGTAAATGCTGATTTACCCGAGTTCGATAGAATGTTAACGTATGAGTATATTCATGGAATATTATCGGCATAAATCTAACTATACCATATAAAAAAATAATGAGATTATGGCATTTATTACCACATACTGCCTTGATTTGTGAAAAAAAAGAATATGCTGATGTTGTTTTCAACAAGACAAATGAAAATATAAGGAATGTTACTAGAACACCCAGAAGATATACATCTTTTTGCCAGCTATTCCCAAAAATATATCCAAGAAGAAATATTGAAAGCAATAAAGGAGAAAATCGAAGGATTGTAGTAAAGATTGCGGGAATGATCTTAATGTCAGTTACAATAATCAAATTTAGGATTATGAGAATCGAAATTCCAATTTGAAGATTAAGAAAAAAGAGAATTAGAATTGACTGAAAGAGAATAAAAATGATCTTAAGTAAAGGATTAATACAGAATAACAGTGATTTCTCAGATTTCAGCATTTTCAAGAGAATCGGGTTCTTCTGATTTCAGACTGTCTTGTATCACCTGCAAGTTTTGTGATTCGAGGGTATCTGTTACCGTACTATCTGGTAAAAATCCATTGAGACTGTCTGGGACTGCTGGTGTCTTTTCAGTCTTATATGTGAGAAATGTATGTCCATCAAAGAAAGATTCAGCATTTATCTTCAGTTCGTGTTCTGGATAATCGGTAAACAACTCTTCAAGGTACGGTCTTGCAGAGGTAGTATCGTTTTGTTCTTTTAAAAGAAGATAAGATTTGAGATACAATGCTTGAGGATAGACATCTGTAGAATCAAATGAGGTGAGTATGGTATCCAGATAGGAGTAACTTTGTTCGAGAGTAATCGAATCAAAATAGTAATCCAGCGCTTTTTGAAGATATTCTTGAGCGAAATGCTCCTTAGCAGAAATCAAATTAAATGGTTCATTATTTATGATCTTTCTTCCCGCGATTGTATATTGAGAATTAGGATAATCATTTTCCAAGAATTCCAGCACTTCAGCTGCATTCTCAGTATCAAATTTCTTTTTCTGGTATGTCCAGAGTTTCATAAAGAGTGCCTTAGGAATGATTTCTTTCTCAAATTGCTTCCGTGCGTTCATAAGATTCTCAATTTTAAGAAGAAGTGTTTCTTTGGCTGGGATTGTCTGAATGGTCGAATCGATGAGGGTTGAGTTAGTAACCAGCAAACTATCTTTTAGTATAAAGGTCGTATCTGATGATATGATTATACTATCTTCGACGATAGTTGTGTCTGAGATTTGCAAGTTTATAGAATCCTCGATAGTTAGCTGGGTTCCTAAAGAGTCATTTATTACAAAAGCAGGATCAGCGATACTGAGAGAATCAGTTACATAAGATGAGTCTTTTACAGGATAATTAATAGATATCAGGTTTTTTATAGAATCTATCTCAGAGAGTATCTGGGGATATCTGCCAAGGATCTTATCATACATAGAAAGTGCTGAATCCGGAAGATTCAGATCGAAATTATAATACTCAGCGATTTGGAACTGAAATTCTACAAGCTGGTTAATCTGTGATGTGCTTTGTTTTTGATGATAGCTGATGAATTCCTGAGTGATCTTCAGCTTTTTTGTTGTCTCGTTCATGAGCTCTCCACTGAGGTTTTTCATAGAAATCTCTTTGAATTTTTCCTCAGCTTTCTCATAATCATTTAAAAGTGAAAAATAGATATCAGCCCAATAATAGTTTATCTCAGATACTATTGATTTTCCAGCATTTTCTTTGATTAACGTCTCAAAGATCTCAAAAGCTTTTTCCTGGTTACCAAGATACGCTTCACAAATAGCAATATTCATTTTGATCTGCGGAAGCTTATTATAGTGTACCTCTGTCTTTTCAAGTGTTTGAAAGACTACCAACGCATCTGCATAATTGTGAGTGGAAAGTAAAATTTTGCCTATATAATACATCGCATCCAATCGGATCCTCTTTGGGGGTTTCTCAGCAAGAAGATTTCTAAAGGCACGCTCTGCGCTTTTATATTCCTCGCTAAAGTACTCGATTTCAGCATAGAGGAACATTGCTTTGAGATGAGATTTCTTTTTCAAACCTGAATCAAGTAGTGTAAGCACCGTCGCCTTTGCATCCTTGAAATTCTTTTTACCTATATAATAATAGACTAGAGTAAAGTACGCATCCTCTCTGACTTCAATGAATTTTGGATTAGTGAATATTGCTGAAAACTGTTTCATTGCAGCATCATATTCTTTCATCTCAAGATGGGTTTTGGCAAGATAGAGCTTAGCAACAGGATAAAGATCATAAGAGCCGTAATATTTTTCGTATTCCTGGAATTTTCTCAGTGCTTTAATATAATTTCCCTGCTCATAGAAGCATTGTCCCATCAGAAGGATAGCATTATCTACCCACTTACTCTTGGGATATTCCTGTATGATATAGGCACATTTACCTATTGAGATATCCAATTTTTCTCTTATATTAGAGGTAAGTTTACCCTTGTTCTGAGACTTTGCTTCAAGTGCTTCCGCATAATACCTTTTAGCATTATAAAAAGTATTAAAATAAACGCAAGAAGCCAATAGTATGGCAATCAGTAGTATAAATAGGAGTAAATAATTTTTCACGGAGGGTTGCTATTCAAGACTTCCCACGACTGTTTCTACCTCTTCCAATATCTCACAGGATTTGACCAGCTCTTTCATTGTAGTGTGGTCTGGGTAGAGGGGTCGGTCGATATCGAGGAATTCCACATATTTACGAATAACTTCTTTTGCTTTTGTAACACCTATGCCAAAGCTGTACTCTTCTTCGCGAAAATCAAGTGCTTGAGCTGCTGCCATGAATTCAATACCAAGAACTCCATAAGCATTATCAAGGATCTGGAAATTCTTGATCGCAGTATTCATACCCATCGAAACAAAATCTTCCTGATCTGCAGCAGCGGGGATTGACTGGATTGAGGCAGGGACCGAAAGGATTCGTTGTTCTACGATCTGCATGTCAGCAGTATACTGGCTAAGCATTAATCCTGAAAACATACCTGCACCTTTGGTCAAGAAAGCTGGTAAACCAACACTGAGTGCCGGATTGTTTAATCTGTTCATTCTTCTCTCCGACATTACAGAGACCATTGTCACTGCAGCACCAATCATATCCATTGGTAAAGATACAGGTGAACCCTGGAAGTTCGCACCTGAAAGTTGCAGTTTTCTGTCTGGAAAGAAAACCGGATTATCTCCAACTCCGTTTAACTCGATCTCGACCTGAGAACGTGCATATTCCAGTGCATCATGAGCTGCACCAATGACCTGTGGCGTGGAACGCATAGAGTAGGCATCCTGTACTTTACATTTGATCCTTCCCTCAGCGAGATCACCGCCTTGTATACATTTGTTGATAGCATTGGCACAACGGATGGCTCCTTTAAATCCACGTATCTCATGTAGTAGTGGAGTGTATGGTTTCATATTAGCTTTTAGAGCCTCGAGTGACATTGCCGCAGCTATTTCTGCCTGTTTCAGCCAGCGGTTAGTATCATACAGCATTATAGCGCTCATAGCAGTAAGGAGGTTGGATCCATTAATTGCTGCCAGACCATCACGAGCTTTAAGACCTGGAATGGGAATTCCAGCTCTATCAAGCGCTTCTTTCCCTTCAAGGAGTTCACCTTGATAATAAGCCTTCCCCTCTCCCATAAGTAGCAATGCGATCTGAGACATAGGAGCCAAATCGCCGCACGCACCCACAGAACCTTTCTGACATACATAAGGAGTTACTCCTTTGTTAAGCATCTCAGAAAGAGTAAGTGGTATTTCCGGTCGACATCCAGAATTACCATGTACGAGCACATTGATTCTTCCAGCCATCGCTCCTCTTACATATTCGATTGGAGCCGGATCACCAATGCCAGCTGCATGATTATAAATTAGATAACGCTGAAAATCTTCGATCTGCTCATCATCGAGCACTACTTCAGAAAACTCTCCAATTCCAGTATTTACACCATACATAATCTCATGTGCAACGATCTTTTCTTCAAGCATTTCACGGCATTTTTTTACCCGATCAATCGCTTCATTTGGAATTTCAACTTTTTCATTATGACGTGCAATCCGCACTACCTTCTCGATGGTTAAATCTTTTCCATTCAAAACAATAGCCATATATAGCTCCTCTTAGGTTATAATTCGGTAGTTATTAATCGAAGTGTTTTTTCTATGTCAATATATGCAACTTTATCACGTTCCCAGAATTCTACCCCAGCGTCTCTTAGTTTTGAATACACCCGATAGGTCATATGTCCGAATACAGTTTCAGGCCTGCAATCCTGGAAGTCTGGATCTATACGTAAGCGAAGGTCAAGTGCCTGACAGGCAGTAATATATTCAATTGCAATGATCCTTTTAACATTCTCTAAAATCTCCCTGAATTGTCTTGCTGCGATAGTGCCCATTGACACATGATCTTCCACGTCTTCACTTGTTGGAATTGAATCCACACTTGCTGGATGGGCAAGTACTTTATTCTCGGAAACCAGCGCTGCAGCAGTATATTGCAGAATCATGATCCCGCTTTGAAGACCTGGTTCTGTGGTTAGCATACTTGGCAGTCCGTGACTTAAAAACTGTGATGTTAATTTAAAAATCCTTCGTTCAGAAATATTACCGAGTTCTGCGATTGCGATCTTAAGAAAATCACAGACCTGTGCAATGGGTTCCCCATGGAAGTTTCCACCAGAAAAAGCCAGTTTATCATCAGTAATTTCTGGTATAATGAGAGGATTATCAGTTACTGCATTTGCCTCTCTCTCGATAATATTAGCTGCAAAATTCAGCGTTTCTTTAATTGGTCCAGCAACCTGGGGAAAGCAACGAAGTGAATAACTATCCTGAACTTCTCCTCTCCGTGAGTCGGTCAGTTTACTGCCCTGAATGTATTCCATGACCTTATTTGCAACATCTATCTGCCCTTTTTGACGACGAAGTTCGTGGATTTTTGGCAGATATGCGTCAGAAACACCACGTAATCCTTCGAGTGAAGCTGTGAATATTTTTACAGCATTTTCGAAAAGTAGTTGTGCGTCAACAAGTGCAAGTGCTGCGATGGCAGTCATTACATTGGTTCCATTATTGAGTGCAAGCCCTTCCTTGGCATCAAGTATCACTCTCTCAATACCCGCATCATGCATTGCTTTAAGTCCAGATATAGTCTTAATAGAATAATTATCACGGTCAGTGTTTTCTTCAATAATAACTCGACCGCTGTATTCTTCACGCTCCTGATCTTCACCCCTGGAGAGTACTAGAATTATATGTGAAATCGGTGCAAGATCACCGCTTGCTCCAACTGAACCTTGTGCTGGAACTGCAGGATGAATACCTTTGTTCAACATTTCGATAAGTGTTTGCAAGGTTTCCATTCGTATGCCAGAGTATCCGCTTGCAAGAGAATTTATCCTCAATAGCATTATAGCTCTCACAACTGGAACAGAAAGATAGTATCCAACCCCAGTTGAGTGACTAATGATGAGATTACGCTGGAGTTCTTTTAGCTTATCCCGAGAAATTCTTTTATCTTTGAATGCCCCAAATCCCGTGTTAACACCATAGACTACTTGATCCTTTTCAATGATCTCTTCGATGTGTTTGCGACATCTTATGATCTTCTTTCTCGCTTCATCGGTGAGTTCAACTCGTGTTCTCTCATGCGCTATTTCATAGATCTCGTTGAGAGTAAGTGAAGTTCCATCTAAATAAATCATTTTCATATTAGAAACGTTTTTGCAAGGAAAAAGAAAAACGCTGATTTAAGTGATCGAATTCAACATTAAAAGAAAAATCACTTTCATTAATGCCCTTATTGTAAACATGCACAGCCCGTACTGCCTTGACCATACTTACAATTCGATTTACTATCATGCCTGCAATAGTGAATTTTGAAAGGATCTTATAGGAATTTTTTTGTCTGCGGAGCTCTCCGTATTTATACCATATATCTTTAGAACCCCAATTCCATGCTTCATCTCCGATATAAAGATATTCATCGAGAAATTGATTATACTCTTCTTCTGTCCAGCCACCATTGTACAATCCATTTCGAGCGTAAATATAAACATGATTATTATACTCATCACTGCAAAAGTAATCTTGCAGAAGTGTATAATATTGATCGTCAGCAGTTTCAAGAGCTGTACCGGAATAGGCATGAGCATATTTTATATAATCACTCTTGGCATAATCTGCTTGTTTTAAAAATCCAAAATACGCAAACCAAAGAAGTGCTTCTGATGCCAAACTCGCGTAACCGGATGCCGTGCTTTTAGCATACATTTCTCCGGCTCCAGGTATAGCTAACGACATAAATGCAGCAAGAGGTTTGGATCTTTTTCCTTCTGCGAACACAGAGGAAGAACAAATCAATAAAAGAAGTATGATCAGTGGAAATTTATGTTTCATTTTGTTATTCCAATCTTAACTAATTCACTTTTTCCGTCCACCTTTATCTTTGCAAAATACACTCCGGAAGCAATATTATTAATTGGCCAGACATATTCATTGTTCATGTGGGCGACAATTGATTTTTTGTCGCTGAAAAGTATGTCAGCAGCAAGGTTATAGATTTTGATCGATGATTCCAAATCTTTATCCGAAGTTATCCTGATGCGTACTTCTCCCGAGGTTGCAGGATTTGGATATGCACAAATTGAAAATGTGGAAGTTGAATCAGGAGAGCCTGAAGATTTTACAGTGACGCAAGAAGTTCTTCCCGAGCCATTTTTATAACCATTCCAGTAAAGGTCAGTAGAAAGTGAAGGATCAAGAGAGAACTGGTAATTTTTAATCAATGAATCAGAAACAGGAAGGTAAATATTCGCAGTGTTTTGATCAAAAATAATCTGTGGAGAAGCTTGTGCAAGACCATTAGCAAAGCTATACCGATTGTTGATCATGCAATGCTCATCAATTGCTTGTGTCCATTGCTGAGAAGTGGGTAAATATAAAGCTATTGATTCAGCCAGAACATTATGTCCTATCAAGGGTGAGATTACTGCAGAATATTTTACATCATAGGGTATTATTGGTGATTTGTCCAGGAATGATCCATCCTGCTGAAGGATGAATGTTCTATCTTCAGTAGTGAAAACCAGGTCGTGAATGCCGTCATTATTAATATCTCCCAGAGAAATATTGGATGGTTCTGACAATTGATAAGTCGAAGCATTAAATATCTTGAGAATGTCGCCATTGGTGATATGATAAACTGATCCACTATTGTCCTGCACAAATATTTTCTGTTTATGATCACCATTGTTATCTATTGATTCCACCACTGGATAAAAATTACCCAGAGATGTATTAAAATTATAATCATCGATAAGGGTTAATGAAGAATCAAAAATCTTTAGATGATTATCGTGAGTGATGGCAATGATCTGATCAAGAAGTAAATCGAGGGCTATCTTCTCAATGTATACTTCAATCTGATCCATGATTTGAAGCTCATCTCCATCGAAGGAAATCTTATAAAGTTCAAAATCAGTAGGGATAAGTAAAGTTGTTTCATCAAGCTGTACAGGACTGTCTGTGATCCATCTGTCAAGATGTAATCCGTAGCTGGAAAATGGGGGATAGTGCATAATATCAAAGTTTGTTAGGCAGAGTGAATCCTCATGGGTGGAAATGATGTAGTTTTTATTATTAAATTCTGTAAGAGAAAGTGGTTGGGTGATAATTGTTGAGAATGTCTCAGTATAATTACCAAATAGCGTATTATGTAACAGAATTACTGAGTCAGATGCAGCAACAACATTATAAGATTCGAAGGTATTTTCTTTATATGCGAGGATTTGATGTGCCGGATTGAACTTTTCTGAAGGAACATACGAACTGATCTGATCATAGGTCTGGTACTGAAATGTGAACGACATGGTGACACCGTAGTTACTGATATCTGTAACTTCAATCAGGGAATTAATACCCTCATTACTTCTAGAAGCAGGAAATGTATTTGGGGCAAATTTATAGTTATGATAACGACTTGTATCACTCGGGGTCCATGTTCCGGGTCTGGTTTTAAAGAAAGGTTCATAACAGGTCCCATATGCATAATTCGAGTAGGGATTTCCAATATCTTCAATCCCGTCAGCTTCAATCAGTTTGACTCCCCTCCTGGATGAAACTGCATTGATCATATTTGCATCAAATCGTGAATACATCTCACCATCGATTTCAACCTGTTGATCATAGATCACATAATCGTCAATATGCCAGATACACAAACCACCATTTGTTTCAGCTTCTTTATATGCATCGTAAGTGGGCAGAAAATAATCAAACTCATAATTGTTCTGCTCTGTCTCAGGATTCATTGGGTAAAGGGGAACCCGCCCGGTTATTTCATCGACTTTAATGATAGGAGCGCCTTGATTATCTAGTTCAACTTCTCTATTCTCTATCAAGTAATACTCTTTGTCATTGATAGGTATTTTTATAAACTGCGGATGAGGTACATCATTAAGTTCTGCTGCCGATATTTCAACATGTGCGGGAGAGGTGAGATTAAGCATTCTGCCTGATGCCTTAAATTCTTTACCCCAGATCAACTCTCGTGACCATGCAGAGGGAAGGGTCGGAAGAACAGCTTCAATGACTAAGGAATCCGGTGGAGTTTGAAGGGTATCTATCAATACTGCAGATCCGAAACCACCACTATCCATGATATCCCAATATCCAACAGCTGGATACATGTTACTTGTATTATACAGATCTACAAAACCTAGCCCATGACCAAATTCATGGAAAACCTCGGCATTAATGGTTCCAAAACCGTAGATAAAATGATTGCTCTTATAGAAATCCTGTGATATTGTTTCAGGTGAATTTCCACCCTCTTTAACAAAATATGTACTGTCATTAACCGCGACAGAATCATCTCGAAGAGTAAAATAACACGAAGGGATATCACAAGGAGTGTCCCAGAAAACATCATGCTGCCAGTCCGAACCCGCATGTAGAATCATAATGTGATTATAATCCGAGAAAATTATGTCGGGAGTATGTTCAAACTCTGTTGTGTCCGCAGTAGTGATCGCATCCTTAAAATATTGAATGAGTCGATCCGATCTAAGGTCATTATCCTCGGTATCCGGCCAGTAGTATGCCATTTGTTGTGGCATGTGATAAGCAGTATCTGCTTGATGAGGAAATATTTTGAAATGAAAATTTTTTTCTTGGAGAGGATTGAAAGTGTTCAATACTCCTAAACTGGCAGTCTGATAATAGTACTGCATTGCTTTGATAGTCTGATGAAAGAACGTTGAGTCATGCGGGGGCGATCCAATGGTCTGAATTGAATCCCGCACACCATTTATCTCAAAATAGTCATATTCACCAAAGTCAAATTTTCCATTTCCAGTGGTCTTCGAATCGTCATCCGGTACAAAATCAATAAGTAGAACAAGCAGATTCACTGGTTCAAAGGCTTTGGCCTCTGATAGTTTCAATTTCTGTGTTTTTTTTGATACAAATATCTTCTGGTGAATTTCAGGTGGGAGTTTATTCAATTTTTCATAACGAGTTTGAAGTTTTTTAGGTTCGAGTTTCTTGAAAGAATATGATCGTGATTTTGCCTGAATTGATAATGGAATTAGAATTAATAAGACAATATATATGATTGCTTTTGAAAATTTCATTTGATGTTCCTATCTTCTTTCTACGAAGAAGTGTAGATTCAATGTATACTCTTGGCAGTTAATAATATTTAGAACGTAACACCCAAAGAGAAGGTTTTATTATTCGTAGTAAGTTCGCCAGCTGGTTGCAGTGCGAAGTCGAAATACAGTTCTTTGCCCTTTGAGAATTCGTAGCTGATACCGCCACCGAAAGAGAATCCCTGAATATGACCTGCTACATCATTGACATAACCAACACGTAAGGATATGAGATTATAATACTTATATTCAACACCAAAGTTCTGTATCATTGAATCCAACTCATCTTTAAGATCGTCATCAGTAAGAGAAGTGAATATTCTTTTCCATAGGGGATCATTATTCACAAGCATTTTATTAATATCTGCAGTAGCAGTGAGCTTGTTATACTTATTATCGAAGATCCTGTAGGAGAGTCCAAGTTTGAGATTGAGCGGCATTGGCTGTTTGGAATCTGAGTTTGCATAACTCATATCAGGTCCAAAATTTTGCAGATTTACACCAAAATCAAGCTTATCAAGAAAGAAATCCTTTTTCAACATTCCGATATCCATGACGAAAGTATAACCAGTACCTTCAGCATCCATAAGTTCATCAATAAGCGGTGCAAGGCCACTGATGACACCTTTCAAGTTCACCCCCAAACCAAGTTTTTCATTGAGTTTAGTTCCATAAGCTGCACCAACTGCGATTTCATAGCTCGTAAATTTTTGCAGAGGATGCCCTTCTGCGTCATAAGCTTCCTGCTCTCCATATGTCATATAGGTTACATTCAAGCCGAGGGTTCCGATTCCTTCAAAATATTGAGAATATCCGAGATATTCATAATACATATCATCAATAATATCACCAAACCAGTTCGAGTGCATTAGACCTACCTCGGAATCATTCTGAAAAGCCAATCCTCCCGGATTCCACCAGGCAGCAAAACCACCCTGGGCGATGGACACGTAAGAATGTCCTAGCCCATTTGGACGTGAACCAGGTTCAATGAGAAGGAAAATACACGTTGCTTCTGAACCTGCAAAAGCAAAGCTTGAATATGCGAATAAAATAATTATGATTAAAAGAAGCGAGATGCTGAGTTTCTTTATTTTTTTCATGTTAAAACTCCTTTTGAATTTTGTAAATTTTAGGAAAATACCTCATTGATTGTAAGTCGTGTGAGGTAACACGATTTATGTAGTGAGCTAACAAAATAACAATATCTGTCACTCCTTTTAATTATTTTTTTCTGGTGCCGAAGGCCGGACTCGAACCGGCACGAACCGAAATTCGCTGGATTTTGAGTCCAGTGCGTCTGCCAATTTCGCCACTTCGGCTTTGCTAAAAGCTAAGATGGTCATATTCGATGTCAAATTTTTTACCTTTTCAATTCATGATTAATGACCTTCAAAGAATCCTCGTCTTTTCCGGTTCGTTTCTTTATTGTTTCCAGCTTCAACCTGAGAAGAGCTGCCTTCTCAGCATCTGTTTCCTGCTGTATCATTATCTGATAAATATAAACCAATTCCTGGTTTAATCCTAATTCTTCATAGATATGAGTGAGTATTTCATAATACGTGTTTCTTTTCTCGACAGGTGTTTTTTCAATTATTGCATTTAGTGTGTCGATTGCAGAGAGAAACTTCTTTTCAGAAACAAAACCATCGATCAGCATTCGATAAGCATCTGGAATATGTGTTGATTGAGGATGTCGAGTAATAAGCTGGTGAATGGTCTGTGCGCTCATATCCCATTCACCGATTTTTATATATGCTTTTGATAGGTTGAAATAGACAGAATCAAGCCAGGTGCATTCAGAAAAATCTTCAATAATATTTTTGTATTCCTGAATAGCTTCAGTATAATTTTGAACTGAAAAATAGTAATTTGCAAGTTCCACTTTGAGCTCTGGAACCAATGGGCTCAAAGGATATTTTTTAATGAACTGTTCATAAATATCAATCGGAGATTTATACAAACCGAGATAGTAGTTGCACTTCTCAATTTTTAGAAATGCCTTATCCTTAATTGTTTGATCACTGTTGAAATATATGAAATGAGTATAATATAATTTTGCCTTGTCATAGGATTCGATCTGGTAATATATATTCCCAATTTCGAAAAATGAAAGTTTACCAAATTCCTCTTCTGTAAACAATTCACCATTTCTCTCCAATGTAGCTATTGCTTTATCAAGACTGTCAATCGCAGCATAAGATTTACCAATCAGGTATAATGCTTCAGAAGCAAAAAGCCCCTTTGGATTGTGTTGAATATAACTAGACATTCTCTCTATCGTTTGTGGATACAACTCGTTATCAAAATAGAGTTTGCCCGAGAAGAAATGGGTTAAAGAATCAGAAGGGATAGTTGCGTTGGAAAATTGTAATAAAGAATCGAGAGAAGATATAGATTCTTCTGTAATCAAATTGCTAACTATCAGTAAACAAACAAGAGTACAAACGATATATTTCATTATCAATCAAGCTTCACAGAGACTATCTTGGAAATACCCTCTTCTTCCATGGTGATACCATATAAATAGTCAACAGCTTCGATGGTTCGCTTGTTATGGGTGATTATCAGGAATTGAGTGTCAGCAGAGAATTTATTTAGAAGTTTCAGGAATCTTGAGATATTAGCATCATCAAGAGGGGCATCGATCTCATCAAGGATACAGAAGGGGCTTGGTTTAACCAAATAAATAGAAAAGAGCAGTGCGATTGCGGTGAGTGCTTTTTCACCGCTGGACAGAAGAGATATATTAGTGATTTTTTTCCCTTTGGGATTTGAATATATTTCGATCTTTGAATTGAGTGGATCCGATGGATCTTCAAGCTTGAGAAGTCCTTTTCCGCCATCAAATATTTCCTTGTATAACATTTCGAAGTTCTTCTGGATAATAGTGAAAGTCTTCATAAACATTTTCTCGGCAGTTTCATTAAGCTGGGTTATGGCTTCTTGCAGATTGGTTTTCGAGTCTATAAGATCCTTTCTCTGTTCATTAAGGAAATCCAGTCTCTTTTTCTGAGTTTCGTAATCATTTATTGCAGCGAGATTGATAGGACCTAGCCCTTCAAGACGCTTCTCATGTTTTTCAAGATCTGCGTGTAATTCTGCGGGATTAAGGTTCATATATTCTTCGGGTTCATCATGAGACAGATCATGATGGAAATGATTTACTACATCCTCTTTGAGGTGATCGAGTTTGAGTTTAGTTTCTTGTATCTTCAGCTCAATTTCATTCCGGTCTTTTGTGAGGGCATCTTTTTTGAATTCAAGATCATGGAGTTGAATTTTTAGGGATTCAATCTCTTTTCTGAGAGAATGGTAGGAATTATCAATGTCGACATTTTTTTCTTTGAAGGATTTAAGTTCATCAACTTTCTTTTTGAATTCAACATCATGTTCTTCAGTTTCTTTCTTAAGTGATTCTATCTGTTTTTTCAATGGATCGATTGAATTTTGTAACCTGACATGTTCTTCTTCACTTGCTCTGGCTGCTTGCTTATGGCGAATTATATTCTGTTTGATATAAGCAATATCTTTCTCAAGTTTTATTTGTTCAATCCTCTGATCATTAAAAAGACTTTCGTGGCGGTACTGTTCCTTTCTTGCTGTATGTAAATCATCCTGAATTTTTTCAAGCTCATTTTGTAAGGCTATTTCATCATCTTCAGGAACTTCTGCCAGCTTTTCCTCCACAGATTTCAAACCACGCACTATTTCTTCCAGTTGCTTCTCTAAATTTGCTACACTTTCCTTGTTTTCCTCCATCAATTCATGGAAATTATCCCGCTGGACAGAAATATTAACAAGTTGGTTTCTTCCTTTTTCCAGCATATCCGAAATAAGTGATATGTCTTTTTTCGTGATTTGGAGTTTCTCAAGGATGCTCTTTTTTTCAAGAATCTTCTTCTCTTTGAGTTCAAACAATGTAACTTTTTCTTTATTATGATATTCAAGCTTTTCCTGTAATTTTTTCAGTTGCTCTTTTCTGCTGAGAAGACCATGAGAAGTTTGTTTTACGCTATGAGTTGTCACAATACCTTTATTTGAGATTATTTCACCATTTTTAGACAGAAAGTATATATCATTTTCAATATCTCTATATTTTTTTGCCAGGTCAAGCGCTACCGATATATCTTCAGTGATATAATAATTCACAAATAAACGTGGGTGAATAACGCTGTTCGGGAAAGAGATGACTTCCTGCAGGGGAATAGTATTTTCTATTTGCATTGGTTTGTGTGTAGTGTTGATGTTTGATTGATTGATGATAATTTGTCCATTCAACGATTCATCATGAAGGAACGACAGCACCTCCTGAATGTAATTCTCAGGACAAATTGCAGAGAGAAGCATGTTACGAAGAGCCTGTTCGATAAGATTAACATATTCTTTTTGTACTGAAATGTTTTCTGCAAGAGTTGTGAAATTCTTATCTTTGAAATTATCCAGTATCTTCTTCGTTGCATCAGAGTAGCCAGCAAAATTTCTTTCCCATTCTTCAAGCTGTGCTATCTCATTTTCTAGTGAACGAATAGTTATCTGTAAATTGTTTATTTGATCCTGCAGGTTTTGCTCATCATCGGTGGTTTTCTCGAGTGAGTATTCCGAATCTTCTTTCTTTTTTTGTAGATTCTTCAAAACGTGCTCATTCTCCTCCTGCTTTGCCTGATGGTCTTTAACGAGCTTTGAAAAGCTCTCGAATTTTATTTGGTAGTCTGCAACCTTATTCTTGATTCGCTCAATCTGTTCAGAAATTAGTTTTTTACGTGTTTCGAACTCATTCTTTTCATTAAGAATGCGTTGTTTTTTGGATTGAAGCTCATTTATTTCATGATATATCTCATCATTTTTCTTATTCAATGCCTGAACTTTTGCCTGCGTTTCTTTCAGTTTAGCTTCTAACTTCTTAGTTTGTTCGATTTGTTCACCAAGAAGTGCTTCCGTTTCCTTCAGCTTCTCATGTTCTTGCTCAAGTGCATCAGATCCGCTGAGTTTTTGCTTTTCAATTGCCTTAATGCGTTCATAGGTTTCCTGAAGCTTATTATTGCTGTTTTCTATTTGCTGTTTGTTAAGAAGTATCTTTGTTTCATGAGCACTTATAGCATCTTCGATGGCTCTTTGCTGACGGAGTTCTTCTTTAAGCTCATCTTCTTTTTTTAGAAGCTCTTGTTCCTTTTTTGAGAAGTCTGCATTGAGTCGAGTAAGTTGATGATTATTCTCTGTGATCTGCTTTTCCAGGGACAGAAATTTCTCATTCATCGGTTTGAGCTTGGCGTGCATTTCAAAGAATTTGATACCTGCAAGCTGGATCTTTATTGTTGTGATCTTATTATTAAGGTTCTGGTAGCGTTTTGCTTTTCCGACCTGATGGCGAAGCGAACCAACCTGATACTTAACTTCGGAAATAATATCATCAAGCCGAATTAGGTCATTTTCAACGTTCTTTAGCTTGTTTTCACATGTACGCTGGCTCTGGTTGTATTTCATTATTCCGGCAGCTTCTTCGAAAAGATAACGCTTATCTTCATCAGTGCTGTTCAGCAGATCCTCGATCATTTTTTGTTCGATGAAAGAGTATGCTCTTCGACCCATGCCAGTATCATAAAAAAGGTTAAGAATATCCTTTAGACGGCATTGTTGATTATTGATATAATAATCACTTGAACCATCTGCGTAGAGTTTTCTTGCTATCTTAACTTCTTCATATTCAATAGGGAGTATCTTCTTATCATTTTCAATAGTAATTGATACTTCAGTATAACTATGCGCAGTTCTCTTACTTGTGCCCTTGAATATTACATCCTTCATTGTTCCACCACGAAGTCTTCGTGCGTTTTGTTCGCCGAGTACCCAGTGGATTGCATCTGATATGTTTGACTTTCCGCACCCGTTCGGTCCGACTATGCCAGTCAATCCTTTAGAAAAACTGAATTTTGTAGGTTCACAAAAAGATTTAAAGCCAACAAGTTCGAGTTGAGATAATTTCAATGAAACTCCTTATCTATTTAAAATCCTGTTTCTAATCCAAAATGAACAGTTCCCTGCAAAGGATTCGTCCACGTTCCGTCTTGATAACCGATTCCATAATCTAATTTGATGATACCAATTCGACTTCTAAGACGTACACCTAATCCAACTCCAAGCAGGTTTCCATATTCTTTACAGTAACCATAATCAATAAAGGCAAATGCCCGTGAATCACGTGATAGCAGGTATCTGTATTCAAAACTTATGATGCCGAATTTTGCTGCAGCAAATTGATTGTCAACAAATCCTCTTAAGCTCTCGTAACCTCCAAAGGTAAAAAGATCATAATGGGAGAGTGTGTCGTTTTTTGTAAATATGAATTTCGCTAATCCTTTGAAATAGAGTACATTATAGAAGTTCAAGGGTATGAGAAATTCAGCTTCTTCAGAGATAAGCTGATTATATGACTTGCTCGATTTCCATCGAATAGTATATTCTGCAGTATTCTTCCAGCCACTTCTTGGATTGATAGGATAATCTAGACGATTAATCTCTGCGAGTGCGCCAACTGCATTTCTGTTTGTACTTATCGAGTCCAGTAATGTGCTGCAGAAGGTGTACAACAAGCCAATTTTTGAGTAATTCCTCATTGTAAAGAAAGAGGTGATCTGGAAGTCCGTATTCACGAATGTTGTATCTACTGTTTTACGACGAAGAGATGCTTGAGCAGAAATCTGCTGGTTGAGAACGAAAGGTTCACGATACGATAAATAGAACTCTGATGATTGAGAGGTCAACTTGTTCCATCTGAATTGAGCTTCTCTGTCTGTTCCAAGAATGTTCAGAAAAGAAAAATCTATGAAACCGGTCAAACGATCGGCAATGGGTTTGTCGTCCTTAGATGAAGCTAATCCGATAATGCCCTGAAAGTGATTCATACTTTTTTCTTCAATATTTACCAAAATCTGCCAGTTGTTCAGAGGTAGTATCTCAACGCTTTCGATGTATCTTTTTTGAAGTAGATTTCTACGAATTCGTTCTATCTTCCGGGAATCATAAATCTCATTTTGATCTAAATTCATCATCAGTTCAAATGTGCGGTCCTTGGTAACTTTATTTCCTTTGAACACAATGTCTTTGATTCTGACCAGATCATTTTCTTTGATTCTGTAAGTAATTGATATTTCTTTGTCAATTATACTCAAAGTGTCTATCGATATTTCACAAAAGGGATATCCTTTTTCACTATACAAACCAGCTATAGCATTCATCACAGCATTTGATCTCTGAATACTAAAGGGTGTTCCAATCTTCATTTGTAGTGCAGACCTCAGCTTTTCATCAGAAAAATATACATTTCCAACAAAATCGATGTTCGAGATCAGTAATCGATCCCCCTCATTTATCATAATATTTATGACAACACCTTTACCTGATTTCAATGGAGATATTTCAGGAGGTTGGATTGTAACGAGGTAGTACCCATCATTGAAATAGAGATCGAGAATATTCTGGATTTTAGCGTTTAGTTTTTCATAGGAGAAAGTTGAGCCCGGTTTAAGCCCGAGTTTCTGAATTATTACTTCATCAGAGAATCTGGAATTTCCCTGAATTGTTATTTTGGAGATAGAGAGCTCATCAGCAATAAGAGAGCAATGTATTGATAAGGTTACCAAAAAGAATGTGATGGACAGTATTAAACGAAATTTCATAAAGGTCTTTTATTGAGTTTCACAAACAAATTTGTAATGATGGAACCTTAAGTAGGTAAACATCAAGATATTACTTAAATGAGAATTGACTATTCCGATATTATAATACATTTGAACACGTTATTTATGTTCATCATCCCTGACTTTGATCAGGAATCCAGTTTTCAAACAACCCGTTGAAGAATTTTTCTTTTTCCAAAGATACATTCTTGTTACTCATAAAAGTATGAAGATCAATATAAATATTACTCAATTTATCTGGATTTCCAATTCAGCCTCCGTGGACTTTGCCAAGATAAACAAGTTAAGAATGATATTTTTCCTAATCTTAAGCAAAATAAATTCTCTCAATAGAATGTATATACTAATTCTTCAGTAATTATTAATATTTATACAACACTGTGAAGTCAAAGTTCACTTTGTCTTCTGCAGGTATCTGTACATCAAATCGCAGGGTATAGGCATCTTCTTTTGTATATTTGATATCCGAAGAGGTTATCGTCCAGTTTGTGCCGAGATATTTCAGTACTTCAATAGTTACAGTTTCATCTTTCTGGTTTCTGATTTCGCATTCGTACTTCTCTTCTCGAGTTTTCTGGCTTGGACGAGTACTTTCCATGAGGACACATTCACCTTTTATATCAAAAGCTGTACCGATCTTGATCTCAACTTCTTCATTCTTTGGAGTATGTTCAAGATTATCTTCACCTACAAATTCTGGTGCATCATCATATTGAGTTTTGAAGATACGAACTTTTCCCATAGGTAGAGGGATGCCAAGCCCTGACTTGTCATCATTTTTGAAATTGATTAGTACAGCAATATCATTTCCATGATCAGCATTGAATCGGTAGATTTTTTTCACTTTTACATCAACAGGATCAAATAGAGAAAGCTGTTTCTGCTGGTTATTGTTTATATCGACTTTTTTATTTTCAAGCGTATAAAGGTGATATTCAAAGAAATCCTTCTCTGTCATAACCGGGGGTTCATATCTGCCCTTTCCTTCACCTTCAAATACCATCAGTTCTCTCGAGTATTGATTATAATCAGGTGCGAGATGTACATCTCCAGCCATAAGCTTGAGTGTTACATCCTTAAATGCCTTTCCTGAATTATTCTCAAGGGATATCCATGATGAGAGATTTAATTTTTCATCATCATTATCGAGAATTCCCACATACTGTGCATTCCAGGAAATTCCATTTGTGATGTAACTTAATTTACAATCCGTATTTCCGGTCTTATTCGAATACAATTCCCAGTTCAATGTAGGTTTTGTATAGAAATTTTTTGGCATTTCAGCAAGATCAATCGTCTGGATTTCTTTTCGATTAACCATGTGAATGCCACTCATCGAGTTCTCGATAACAATTGTATCATAATCAAAAGATTTTAGAATTCCATTATACATATCACCAGCCTTCACGATGAGGGAAACACTTTTATCGAGATACTTGTTCAGTATCTTTCCGGTGTTAGCAAGATCGTACTCATAATTTTGCAGATGGATAACTACCTTATCTGATGCTTTAATAGGTTCAAGATGAACTGATGTTGGTTGTATTCCAGATGGGATATCATCATATTTATAAATGTTCAAACCTTTTTCCAGCATGATCGATAGATTCGTTCGTACTGTTGCAAAATTTTGATTATATACTGTCATATCAGTAGCTGCGAAGAACCGAGCCACCGTGCTTAAAAGGATTATCAATGTTAGTGAATATTTTTTCATGAGTTCTCACTTTCTTGTAAAATGTGTTGTATTTTTGATACGATCATATCGATCGCAATAATGTTCATGCCACCTTCCGGCACGATGATATCTGCAAATTTTTTTGATGGTTCCACAAATTCAATGTGCATCGGGCGGACCGTTTTCATATACTGTGAATACACGGATTCAAAAGTTCTTCCCCGCTCCTGTATATCTCTCTTGATCCTACGAAGAATTCGCACGTCAGAATCGGTATCAACAAAGATCTTGATGTCCAGCAGATTTCTTACTTCCTTATTTTCAAAGATCAGGATACCTTCGACTATGGTCACTTTTTGCGGTGAAACGGGAATCGTTTCTCTCTCCCTGAGGTGAGTTGTGAAATCATACTGAGGCATGTGAATTGGGACATTATCCTTTAGATTTTTAAGATGTTTAATAAGGAGTTTCGTATCAAAGGCATCAGGATGGTCAAAATTGATATCTTTTCTTTCATCAAAACTGAGTTCTTGGTGAGATTTATAATATGCATCCTGTTTGATAATGACAATATTCGGTTCGTTCAGCTCATCGATTATTCTGTCTGCCAGCGTGGTTTTTCCGGAACCAGTTCCACCTGCAATGCCGATAATTATATTCTTTTTCATATTTGTATTATAGCAATTGGTTTGATTATTTCATTGTCAATATTGTTATCATTTAGCATCTCCGTGAGGATGTGCAGTTTCATAGACTTCTTTGAGTTTTTGCATGGATGTGTGAGTATAAACTTCTGTAGAGGTCAGACTGCTATGCCCAAGTAATTCCTGAACGGATCGTAAATCTGCTCCATGATTCAGAAGATGAGTAGCAAATGTATGGCGGAGTGTGTGTGGACTGTAATTCTTGGATTTTTCGATGACTTTCAGGTACTTGTTCACAATATACCGTAACTCATCTGAAGATAGTGGATTTCCATTACGGGATACAAATACTTCTTCAACGGCATTATCCTTGATGAAAGTATCTCTGATCTTAAGATATGTCTGAAGTGCTTTCACCGCATAACTTCCCAGTGGCACGATTCTCATTTTAGCTCTTTTACCCATCACCTTTATAAGATTTTGTTTGAAATCGATATCTTGTAATGTCAAACCTGCAAGTTCTCCGATTCTAATTCCAGTGCTGTAGAGAAGTTCAAGAATCGCGATATTTCTTATACCAAGTGCATCTTCTTTATCCGGAATTTGAAGCACGAATCGCATATCCTGCTCAGTGAGGAAGGTGGCAGCATTTTTTTCATATTTAGGTATTTTGATAGTTAATAAAGGATTATTTGAACACAGGTTATTTTTTATCAAAAATGAAAAGAATCCTTTAATGGAAATTACCTTCCGTGCGAGCGTTCGGTTTCCGTCTTTCTGCTCACTGAGATGCTGTAGAAAATCCCTGAACATAGTTTTCGTGATACCATCAACTTTGATCTCCTGTTCAGGAAAATATTTTTTGATGAAATCGTAAAACTGCTCTACATCACCCATGTATGCTCTTAATGTGTGTTTGGAATAATTCTGTGATGAGAGATATTCCTTATACTGTTTAATCATTCTTTCCATGAGATCTCTATTGAATAGGGGATCGGGTCAACAAGCCCAGCATCCCTGAATGCTTTGATACGAAGCTGGCAGCTTTCACATACTCCGCATGCTTTTTTCACGTTCTGATAACATGACCAGGTTAAATGGAGAGGAGCACCAAGTTCCATTCCGATATTTACTACTTCTGATTTTTTCCGATGAAGTAGCGGAGTTTCTATTGTGATAGTAGTTCCTGGTTTCGTGCCTTGTTCTATTGTTTTATTAAAAGAATCAAAAAATGATTCTCTGCAATCTGGATATCCGCTGCTATCCTCTTCCATAGCTCCGATGAAAATTTTTTTTGCTCCGATGACCTCAGCCCATGATGTGGCAATTGCGAGAAGATTTGCATTGCGGAAAGGTACATAGGTCGAAGGTATTTCTTTTTCAGATGATTTCACAGGGATGATTATTTTATTATCAATTAAGCTTGAACCTCCAATTTCAAGAAGATAACCGATATCTACATCAAGTATTTGTGTGATATTATAAAATTTTGCTATATCCTTGAATGCCTTTTCTTCTCTCGCATCAGTTCTCTGCCCGTAATTGACATGCAAGAGGTATAATTCGTAATCTTGTTGTGCAATTGTTGCTGTCACACAACTATCCAATCCGCCGCTGAGGAGTACGATTGCATTATCTTTCTTCATGTGAACCAAGTGTGTCGACTGGTTTCAGCTTGACAAGATATTTTTACATTAATAGTATTTTCATAGTAGTAATAAATTTCAAGGAAAAATGATGAATATTCGTCCCGCAAAACCGGAAGATGCAGATGCTCTCGCAAAACTGCATATTGATTCGTGGAAGGCAGCATATAAGGGACTTGTACCACAATCTTATCTAAACGCACTTGATTATGAAAAAAGAGCACAACGTTTCAGGGATTCACTGGAAAAAGAACAGTTGGAAACTTATGTTGCTGAAAATGCGGAAAATATACTGGGCTTTGTTATACTCGGAGCGTGTCGCGACGAAGATGTAGATAAAAAGACCACAGGTGAGATATGGGGTATTTATCTCTCTCCAGAATGCTGGAGAAAGGGAATTGGTTCAAAATTGTGTTTTTATGCAGAAGGAATTTTAAAGAGTTACATGTACAAAACAATGGTACTCTGGGTTTTTGCAAAAAATTTTCAAGCACGAAGGTTTTATGAAGCAATGGGTTATCAGCTGGATGGAGCATCAAAAATGCTTCAACCTGGAAAAGCACTTGAAGCAATTCGTTATAGAAAAGAGATACTAAAATAGTTGTCACTGCAATTCCAAGTATTACCTTATTGTTATATCATGAAATCACAAGAACTTTTTAACAAAAAACTCTGGCTTGCGCCGCTTGCAGGATATACGGATCATGTATATCGTATAATATGTAAGCGTTATGGTGCAGATGTGCTGGTAAGCGAGATGATCAGTGCTGATGCCTTGATCCATAGAAATAAGAAAACAGCTATTCTCGCAGAATTTTATGCAGACGAGCGACCGATAGGATTACAGGTATTTGGGAATTCTGCCGAGAAGATTGCAAAGGGGATCGAGCTCCTTAAACAATACAAGCCAGACTTTTTTGATATCAATATGGGATGCCCCATAAAAAAAGTTGTGAAAAATGGTTCGGGTTCTGCATTGTTAAAGGAACCAAAAAAAGTCGCAGCTATTGTGCGAAAGGTTCGAAAAACACATCCTGAGATTGTTTTCACAGTAAAAATCCGAACCGGATGGAACTCAGATAAGCACTTTGATGATATTGTTACTCTCATTGAACAGGAGGGTGCTTCTGGCTTGATACTACATCCGCGCACAAGAAGTCAGCTTTTTTCTGGCAAAAGTGACTGGAATTACATTGCACGAGCCAAGGAACTTGTGAAGATCCCTGTGGTGGGCAATGGAGATATTCTCACTCCTGAAGATGGCATTAGAATGTATTCTGAAACGGGATGTGATTCCATCATGATTGGAAGAGGAGCTATCGGGAATCCGCTGATCTTCGGTCAGATCAAACAACGACTTGCGCAACCTACACAAAACGTGAATTCCTTTCTGCATCCGATTTCAATCATGAAAGGTCATTTCAAAGACTTAGTTGAATTTCATGGAGAATCAAATGGTATCAAGCTATTCAGGAAATTTGTTCCTTACTATACTAAGGGGCTGTTTGGGGCTACGCATCTCAGAGAAGCGATAAATCATTTGACTTCTAAATACGAGATTATTGACGTGATTGAAGAATTTGAACAGAGTGTAGTTAATGGATAATAAAGCCAAAGCAAAGTTGATTCGAGCAGAAAAACATATCGAGAAGAACTGGCTTCTTGCTGAAGACATACTGCTCGAGCTACTGGAAGACTATCCGAAATTACTCAAAGCATATGAAATGCTCTATTTCATTTACATGAAGCATAAACTGTTTCGAAAAGCTGAACACATTATTGAGAAGGGGCTCATTGAACTACCTGAGAACTCTCAGTTATATTTTCTTATGGGAAATATATTTCTTTCACAACAGGGCAAAGCTCAGAAAGCACTTGATTGGTATAAAAAGATTACCATTCAAACCCCGGAGATGCTCTTTAATAAATCAGTTGCTTTAGTTTATCTGGGTCATAGAAAAGAGGGGATCGCATGCTTCAAAGAAGCTCTACCGTATTTTAATAATCTCCCTTCATCCTACACATTTCTTGCTGAACAATACATCGCACTAAAGGAATATGATAATGCTTTATCAGTTCTGAAAAGCGCAGAAAAGAAATTCCCAATCAATAAAGATGTGATCCTTATGGTCGCAAAGTGCTATGATAAAAAGAAAAATTGGATACAAGCTTATTTATATTATGATAAAGCAGCTAATCTCGGTCAGGACAGCGCTGAGTTCTTCAACAACTTCGCTCATTGCTGTTATAATATTGGGGAATTTGAAAAGGCAGTAGCGCATTTTAAAGACAGTATTTCGAAAAATATTTTTTATATAAAATCATACATAGATCTTAGCAAAATCTACATTGCAGAGCGAGATTTCACGAATGCAAAGAAATATCTTAAGATCGCCCATAAGATCGATCCTCTCAATATTTACATCACACTGGCTTCGGAACGTCTGCGAAGGATTTTTAACCAAGATGAGGATAAATTATGAATAAACGAATCTGGATTTTTCTACTTGCATTTATACTTGCAGCTTTCATCTGGTTCGAAATAAATATGACGAAAACCCAAAAAGTGAATGTCGAATTTCCCATCACTATTTCCAATGCTCCCAGTGCCCTTGTGCTCATCAAGATGGAGCCAGAAACAATAACTATGACCGTTGAGGGCAAGGGACAGGATATACTTGCATTTACTACTAAGAAGTATGCCTACCATATAGACCTGAAGGATGTACATTATGGTAAGAACTATTTACCAATAAACTGGGATGAAATAAACGGCTTTAAAGAACACGATCTCAATATCATACAACATCCTGCAATTGATGATATTCTTGTGGTAATGGATAATATGAGCACTCAGACCGTTCCGATTAGGCTGGAATTTGCAGATGATTCGAGTAAAGTATATTTCATAGAAAATGAACTTGACATATCACCAAAAGAAATTGTGCTGACTGGACCACAATCCTATCTATCAAGAATTGAGGAAGTTCCCTCAGTTCCATTTGATAAAGAAATTCATGTACAAGATCCGCACCTCAGTCTCATTCAGCCCAAGGAAGCGATGGTTGAGTATGATGTATATACTATTGACATTACAAAAAAAGAACCTGCATTCCTTCAGAAAACCATGTCGTTGATACCAATCGCAACCCCTGAAGGGATTTCTATTTTCCCACCTTCGGTCAGTATCAAGATTTTAGCTGAAGAGGAATTGATTACGATTCTTGAAGAGAAGGATATTTATGCTACTGCAATAGTGCCAGATTCTGTTAAAGTAGATGATGAAGTGCCGGTCGAAATCGAAGTTCCTGAAGGTGTAGAGTTGCTTGGACAGACTCCCGAAGTTGTGAGAATCAAGAGCATTTCTCAGTAATTTCTGTATGCAGAAACCACTTATTCTTGCGATAGAAACATCCTGCGACGACACTGCAGCAGCACTTGTTGATGTTAATTTTGATGTCCTGTCAAACGTGATCTCATCACAAGAAGAAGTACATGAAAGATATGGAGGCATTGTTCCCGAACTTGCCTCCAGAGAACATATCAAAACAATTGTGCCGGTTGTTGAACTTGCTCTTGAAAAAGCAGGAGTAAAAAAGAATGATCTCGATGCACTTGCAGTTTCAGCAAATCCTGGCTTGATCGGATCATTACTTGTAGGTGTTTCCTTTGCAAAAGGGCTTGCATACAGTCTGAAAATTCCTCTTATCGCTGTGAACCATATACTCGGACATGTGTTTGCTAACTTTATTGAAAATAAAGATATCATGTTCCCATTCCTTTCACTCGTTGTTTCCGGTGGTCATACGGGGCTTGTTCATTTTCGATCTTTTGATGATTTTACGATACTTGGTAAAACTGTTGACGATGCGGCAGGAGAAGCATTTGATAAAATTGGGAAACTTCTTGGAACACCTTATCCAGGAGGACCTCATATCGATAAGATGGCAAAGAAAGGGAATCCAGAAACAATAGAATTTCCACTTCCAATGATCAAACATGATAACTATGATTTCAGTTTCAGTGGATTGAAAACTGCTGCTATGCTATATCTGAAAGAGCACAACAGTATGACCGAACAGGAACTCCATGATTTCGCCGCAAGTTATCAACGGGCAATAGTGATGTCATTGTTCATAAAAACAACCAAAGCTATTGAGCAATTTAAGCTGACAACACTTTTATTATCTGGTGGTGTGGCGGCAAATTCTGCATTAAGGAAGATTTTCAAAGACTATGGCTCGAAGAACAATATTAAACTTTTGTATCCTTCACTTGAATATTGTACTGATAATGCTGCAATGATCGGAGCTGCAGCACAGTTTAAATACAAGCTGAGAAAATTTGCTTCACTGGATCTTAATGCTTCACCAATAAAAGGGCTCAAAATGCTATGATCATCTTTTATATCCTCTTTGTGCTATGCAGTGTTTATGTAGCATTTCTGCTTTTTATTCTTGCTGGTACTTTCTACACGATAAGTAAAAACATACCTGTAAAAAAAAAGTATTTCATTTCTGTAATCATCGCAGCACGAAACGAGGAAAAGCATCTTGTAGGTTTACTTGATGCACTCATACAACAGGATTATCCAAAAGACTTATATGAAATAATAGTAATCAACGACCGTTCAGAAGACCAGACGGATAATATTCTGAACAACTACTCGTCAAAATATTCACAAATAAAATATTATAAAATTGAGGATGTTATTCCTGAATTTGTAGGTAAAAAAAGAGCGTTAACTGAGGGTATCAGAGTTGCAAAGGGGGATGTGCTTCTCTTCACTGATGCTGACTGTAGACCTCGTCCCGGTTGGATGCGCGCTATGAATGATGCTTTTTGGTACAGATATGATGTCATTGTTGGATATTCTCCTCTCCTGACTACTAAAACCAGTTTCGGAAAAAAGATCGTTCATTTACTTAAAAAGCTCGAGCGGCTTGCGATGTTCACTTTTTCAGCAGGAAGTATCGGATGGAACTGGGGAATCACTGCAACGGGCAGGAATTTTGCTTATAGAAAATCGGTATTCAAAGATATGGAGGGTTTTGAAGGCATAGGATTTATTCCATCGGGGGATGATGATCTCTTTTTGCAGAAGATCAGCAGGACAAAGAAATATAGGTTGGGATTCATCAGTTCAAAAGAAAGTATTGTACCATCTATCGAAGATAAAACTTCTTCTGAATGCTTTCACCAGGAGAAAAGGCGTGGATCAAAATTTAGATTTTATCCACTATCTATTAAACTGATTTCATTTATGACATTCATATTTCTTGTGTTTCTTGTCTTTGCCTTCGTCCTATGCCTTATCGGTCTTGTTCCCTGGAAATATTTTTTGGTACCCTTCCTGATCAAAAGCTGTGCAGATCTTCTTTTACTGTTACGTGGAGCAGTGCTTTTCAAAGAGTTTCTCATCCTCCTGCTCTTTCCCTTTGTAGAGGTCCTTTATGCTCCTTATTTCATAGTGTTTGGTTTATTAGGATCTTTGAGTGGTTATCGGTGGAAGCAATGAGTCTAAAGATTTTAAATCACTAGAAAAAGAGTACTAATAGGAGAAGATGTAGTAAACTGTGAAGTGTTAAGCTTTTTTATTGACAACACATCCACTATATTGGAATTCATCTCCAATTATTATGAAAGTTCGAGTTTTAGCAAGCGGAAGTAAAGGCAATTGTATCCTTGTCTCAGGTGAGCAGACATCGATCCTGATTGATGCAGGGCTGAGCATGAGGAAGATAAAAGAGATCCTTTTCGAGATCGATTTTCCAGTCGAGAAAATCAAAGCAATCCTCATCTCACACGAGCATTCCGACCATATCAAAGGAGCTGGTGCGATTGCGCGAAATTTTAGAATTCCATTATTAGTTAACGAAGCTACCTATAGAGTGGGGCTAAGAAGATTTGGTAGGATTCCAGAATTAATTCACTTTGAGAATGGTCAAAAATTTACATTCAATGACCTTCTTATAGATCCCTTTTCGGTACCTCATGACAGTGTAGATAGTTCATGCTTTCTTATCTCAGAAAGAGGATATCCACATAAATTGGGTGTCATCACAGATCTTGGCTATCCGACTATGCTGGTAAAAGAGATGATGAAAAAACCGAGTACCGTTATTCTAGAAAGTAACCATGATATTGACATGCTTATTAATGGACCGTATCAATGGTGGCTGAAGCAGCGTGTGAAGGGAAAAAATGGGCATCTTTCTAATATACAGGCGATCGAGTTACTCGAGGAAGTACTTCATGATGGATTGAAAAATATCGTGCTCGCTCATCTGAGTGAGGTCAATAATAAGCCCGATCTTGCGTTCAACTCAATGCAAAGATTTCTGAAAGAACGGCAGGCAATGTGTAATTTATTTATAGCAGAACAATATAAACCCACTGAGTGGATTGAAGTATAAATGATACCTTATATATTATTAGTTGTATCATTTGTACTCCTTGCAAAAGGTGCTGATTTCTTTATCGAAGGCACTTCGAACATCGCTCAATTTTTGAGGGTATCACCACTTTTCATCGGCTTGACCATCGCTGCGATCGGCACAAGTGCACCGGAAGCTGCAGTGAGTATCAGTGCTTCGTTGACAGGGGTAAATGGTATTGCTTTTGGCAACGTTATTGGAAGTAATATTGCTAACATTTGTCTTGCAATCGGCATTGCTGCATTGATCAAACCAATTCATTTTGAAGGCAGTACGAAAAAAATTGAAAATCCCTTTATGATATTCATCACTACTTTAGTGCTGCTTTTTGTACTTAATTTTTCAAGAAAAGCTGTAACAGTGATATATGTTTCACGTTTTGAGGGAATTCTTATGCTGATACTCTTTATGTGTTTCGTGCTTTATCTCTACCAGATGGCAAAACGTGACAGATGCACCCAGCAACCAGAAGAGCCGAAGTCTTCATTATTAAAAAATATCCTTTTAACGATATTGGGAGGTGCAGGTATAGCATACGGTGGACATCTTGCCGTTCAAAATGCATCACAAATCGCTTCGATGTGGGGAGTCAGTGATAAAGTGATCGGAATGAGTGTGGTTGCGCTTGGCACTTCGATCCCTGAGATCGTAACCTCGATTGTTGCAGTGATAAAAGGGAAAGTATCAATAGCAGTGGGAAATATTGTAGGGAGTAATATATTCAATATACTTTTTGTACTCGGCATCGCTTCAACTATCAAACCGATTAAGCTTGGAACTGAAGTGATAATCGATGTTGTTTTCTGTCTGGCAATAGCAGTACTTTTCTTTATTTTTTCACGCGTTCTAAGAAACATTGGCAGATTGCAAGGGATATTTCTGATCGCTATTTATGTAGTTTATATTTATTTACTTTATAAATAATGAATAATCCGAATTATCTGAGTAACTTGACGAAAAATAAATCGTTTCTTTTTTTCAGAGTGGAGGTATCTTGATTAAAATAATATTTGATAAATGTATCGGATGTGGTAAATGCGTTCCAGTTTGCCCATATCATGCCATTATACTTGAAGATAAGAAGGCAATAATTGACTTGAACGGGTGTACTCTTTGCGGAGCTTGTGTACCGGAATGCCCTGTAGATGCAATCAATATTTCTAAGGAGCAGGATACTGCTAAAAATCTTGCGGATTATTCAGGAGTCATGGTCTTTACCGAGCAAAAGAACGGAGATATCATGCCAATCTCCTTCGAGATATTAGGTAAAGCACGGGACCTCGCTGATGATCTGAAAAAAGAGGTTATTGCAGTATTATTTGGATTTAATTTTAAAGATAAGCCCGAGAAACTTATACATCATGGCGCTGACAAAGTCATTATCGTAGAAGATCCACTTCTGGAAAAATTCCTCGACGAACCTTACACACAAGCACTGTATCAAATAGTGAATAAATATAAACCAGAAATTTTGATAAGCGGAGCAACAGCAATTGGGAGATCGTTCCTTCCAAGACTCGCAGTTGCTCTTCACACAGGACTGACAGCAGATTGTACAGACCTACACATTTGCCCAGAAACCCATGATCTTGTTCAGACGAGACCTGCCTTTGGCGGTAATATCATGGCACAGATCCGTTCGGAAAATTATCGTCCGCAAATGGCTACTGTACGTCACAAAGTTTTTGACCCATTACCTGAAGACACAAATAGAACAGGTGAGATTATTAATGAAAAGGTAACGCTCAATACAACAAAGATTGTTTCGAAATTTTTACAATCAATTAAAGATGAGACCCAACAAGTCAAACTTACTGAAGCTGATATTATTGTAACTGGTGGACGAGGACTAAAATGTGCAGAGAATTTCTCATTATTACGAGAGCTTGCATCTACTCTTAATGCTGCTGTCGGTGCTTCTAGGGCTGCAGTTGATGCTGGCTGGATCGAATATTCACATCAGGTTGGTCAGACTGGAAAGACTGTCAAACCGAAGGTGTATATCGCCTGTGGGGTATCTGGAGCAGTTCAGCATCTTGTTGGTATGCAATCCTCTGATATTATTGTAGCGATCAATAAAGATAAGGATGCACCAATTTTCAAAGCTGCTGATGTGGGTATCGTTGGAGACCTGTTTGAAGTGATTCCGCAGTTAATAAAAGAATTGTCTAAATAATTATTATGAACATAAGTTGGTGAATATGGAATTTGCAAATGTTTTAATTGTTAAAGATGCCAAAGAGCATACAATCGGAAATCTTTCTATTACCAATGGGAAGTTTTCGGATAAATCTTATGATAAGATCCAGGCAGAATGTACAGGATTGATCGCTTATCCTTCATTGATAAATATTCATGATCATCTCGTGGGAAATTGGGTTCCAAAAGGAGCTCCGAGTCGTCCTTATGCAAACACTAGCATCTGGGTTGATGAGCTTAACGAATCCGAATCAGTAAAAGAACGGGATAAATTCTGGAAATCAAACCTTCATGATCTTCTTAATGACAATGGATTGGATCTGGCGCTTCTTGGTGCGTACAAAAATATTTTTTCGGGTGTAACAGTTGTACAGGATCATGTGCCACGCCAGAAAGAGGATTATTATCAAGCATTTCCGATCAAAGTTATCCCAGATTATCAGCAAGGGCATTCGATTACAAAGCAAAATTGGTGGGGGGGGGATGAACTTGCGGAAGAGATGAAAAAAACGGCAGGCAAAATTCCCTTCATCATTCATCTGGCAGAGGGAAGCGATGAGCTGGCGCGAAGTGAATTCGATGAATTAGTAAAACTGGGTCTTTTAAAAAATAATTCGATTCTTGTACATTGTACTGCCTTGACAGAGGAGCAGTTTAAACAAGTCAAGTCTGCCGGAGCAAGTATCGCATGGTGCCCGAACTCAAACATCTATCTTCTCGGAACCACGCTGGATATCGATCTCGTGTTACGATTGGGCGTTAATGTTTGTCTTGGAACGGATTCAACGCTTTCTGGAAGTACTAATCTTTTGAAGGAACTCATTTATACAAAGCAAACATTTCCCGAACTTGAATATACAACACTTTTTAAAATGGTTACTGAGAATCCTGCAAAAGCCCTCAAATTGGACACTTATCATGGAATGATAGAAACGGATGCTGAAGCAAATCTGCTGATAACCAGAATGAACAAGAAAGATCCTTACGAGAATTTTGTGACCCTCAATACATGCGATATTGAACTCCTTCTTTATGCTGGCAAACCGGTTTTTGGTAAAGTCGAATATCTCAAATACTTCTCATGGGATGCAAAGGATTATTATCTCTTTGAATGTGACGAGAACAAGATGTTTGTGATTGGTCATCCCGAGGATATTTTAAAGAAAATAGAGAAAAAATTAGGATATAAAAAGCATTTCGATTACCTACCCTTCTGATGGAACTGTCAGAAATTTTTTATAGTTTGCAAGGGGAGTCCTCATACGCTGGACTTCCTTGTATTTTTATACGGCTCGCAGGATGTAATTTGCGCTGTAGCTATTGTGATACGACTTATGCATATAATACACAATTCACCTTATCAATTGAAGAAATAATTGATGAAGTGAAGAAGTTTCAATCCGTAAAACTTATTGAAATTACAGGTGGAGAGCCACTTTTACAAAAAGACACAATAAGGTTACTTACATTACTGCTTGAGAAGAATTATAAAGTATTACTCGAAACAAACAACTCGATCTCGCTGGCAGAAGTTCCTATGGAAGTGATAAAGATCGTGGATATCAAAACACCATCCAGCGATATGAGCGATAAAATGTTATGGGATAATTTCAAAATTTTAAATAATCATGATGAAATAAAGTTTGTAATTGGTGACAGAATAGATTTTGATTGGGCACTTGGCATTATCAAGAAATATGATTTAAAAAGATTTCAACTATTGTTTTCTCCCGTTTTTGAAAAACTCGAGAGTGCCAAGCTTGCCGAATGGATTCTTGAAACAAGGCTACCAATTAGGATGAATGTGCAATTGCATAAAGTATTGTGGGGGAATAAGAGGGGAAAGTAGGAAGTAGGAAGTAGGGGAAACATTGAGAGTAGATAGTATTTTACAATAAATCTCATAATAAAAAACTTTCTGTATTAAAAATTTCCAGAAGTGTTTACACTATTTATTCGAATTTCTCATCATTTTGTATAAGATACTGCATATATGGTTATACCTATTCGATAGATTTGCATATCTTTCATTGGTTATATATCCACACCTATAAGCAAATTGCAACTATGCTAGGGTTTCAGCGGCTTCTGCACCAGAATCACTAAGTTTACTTACAAAGTGTGCTTCATATCTTCTTTTTCTCCATGCTTCAGCTATATTTCCACAAATCGATCTATAAGATCTTCTTATTTAATCAGTAAGAGAATATCTTTCTTCGATAAGCCATTCTTTTGAAATTGAGTAAATGATCATCGCATTTTCAAAGGCAATTTTATAGACTTCCAAACAGTATATGCAACTGTTAAATTTGAGCTCTTCTCTTTAACCATTTTTCCTCTTTAGTCATATTTTAACCCAACACCCTACATCTTACTTCCCCACATCATTTATCTCTGGTAATTCGGTGCTTCCTTTGTGATCGAGACATCATGGGGATGGCTTTCTCGAAGAGAGGCAGCAGTGATGGTTGTAAAATGAGTTTTGCTTCTCATTTCCTCGATTGTTGCTGCTCCGCAGTAACCCATTCCGGCTTTTAGGCCTCCAAGTAATTGAAATATATAATCTGATAAAGGACCTTTATATTCTACTCTTCCTTCTATACCTTCAGCAACAAGTTTGATACTCTCTGTAGGTGTATCTGTCCTGATTTCTTCCTGAAAATATCTATCTTTACTTCCGGATTTCATTGCTCCTATGGAACCCATTCCGCGATAGGTTTTGTAACGTCTTCCCTCGTATATAACATCTTCACCTGGACTTTCGTCAGTACCAGCAAACAGAGATCCTATCATAACGGTGTGAGCTCCTGCTGCAATTGCTTTTGCAATATCTCCTGAATATTTGATCCCACCATCAGCAATTATAGGCACCTCATTCTGAGCTGCTTTTGAACACTCCATAATTGCAGTAAGTTGTGGTACACCTACTCCTGCTATTACCCGCGTTGTACATATAGAGCCTGGACCAATACCTACTTTTACTGCATCTATATCTGTTTTGATAATATCTCTCGTAGCTTCAGCAGTTGCGACATTGCCGGCAATGATTTCTTGTTCGGGAAATTTGTTTTTTAACTTTTTCATTGCATTTAACGCTTTAATACTGTGTCCATGTGCGGTATCAATGACCAATACATCAACTCCAGCGTTGATAAGTTCATCTGCTCGTTCTAAATAATCTCCTGTAACTCCCACTGCTGCTCCAGCGAGTAATCTACCATCTCTATCTTTTGCAGCATGAGGGAACTTAATACTCTTCATGATATCCTTCACCGTTATAAGACCTTTGAGGGTGAAATTATCATCCACGAGAAGTAATTTTTCAATTCTGTGTTTGTGAAGAAGTTTGGTGGCATCTTTCAAAGAAATACCTTCTTTAGCAGTTACAAGATTCTTCGAGGTCATGAGTTGGGAAACCTTTTTCATGAGATCTTCTTCAAACATCATATCTCTGCCAGTTATGATGCCGATAAGTTTGTTTCCTTTTGTGATTGGAATTCCAGAAATATTATGCTCCTGCATCACATCATAGGCATCCTGTAAACGGGCATTCGGAGGAAGAGTTATGGGATTATTGATGATCACACTTTCTGAGCGTTTTACTTTCTGTACATAGGCGGCTTGCTGCTCAATAGTGAGATTTTTATGGATGATACCGATACCACCCTGACGTGCGATAGCTATAGCCATTTTGGATTCTGTTACCGTATCCATCGCAGCACTCAGGATTGGTATATTTAATGAAAGATTGCGAGTTAATTTTGTCTGGATGTTAACATCCCTTGGAAGTACTTTTGACTTACCTGGAATGAGTAAAACATCATCAAAAGTAAGGCTTTTAAAGCTAATTTTTTCTTTCATTGTTCTAGTATTCAAAATCACTACCCTTAATGAACTCCCTGAGGATTGAATTACGCGGAATCGAGTTTTCGGGAATAGGTTCAAAAAAGGATAAAAGGGTTATCAGTCTCTGAGCTTCTGAATACTGATCGCTGGTAGATGGGATCTTTTTTAGTTCAGGAAGGGCAAGTCTACGCAGAACTCCCAGTTCATATACTAGAGCTGAGTTGAACATAGCATCTGCTTCTTCCTGAAAAGTAAATACAAATTTCCTCTCTCCAGCACGAATGGAATACCAGCGTTTTATTGTCTGTTCAGCATTATAGCCTCTGAAGAATGTATCACGAACAATTCTTCTGATTATTCTTGTATCCGAGGTTGAGATACGGTTATGATTATCAAGATTTATCTGTGTAAGCGCACTTACATATATTTTGTATTTATTTTGTTCTTGAATAGATTGAGTGAGTATGTTGTTAAGACCGTGTATACCTTCGATGAGTATAACCTGGTCTTCATGCAATCGGAATTTTGTGCCGTGATGTTCTCTTTTGCCAGCAATAAAGTTGTATTTTGGGATTTCGACTTCTTCACCTGCCATAAGTTTTTTGATATGATCATTGATTAGTTCCTTATCGAGGGCGTGGATTGATTCGAAATCGAATTCACCATAATCATCTAGCGGTGTTTTTTCCCGATCAAGAAAATAATTGTCGAGTGAGATGAAGAACGATCTGAGTCCATTTACTTTTAACTGAATTGCCAGACGTTTCATGAAGGTTGTTTTGCCAGAAGCTGAAGGACCTGCAATAAGCACGATAATGCCTGAATTCCTTTTCTGATAAATATCTTCAGCAATTTCCGCAATCTTTTTCTCATGAAGTGCTTCAGATACCTGAATAATTTCGTTGATCTCAAAATTCTCAATCTTTTTATTTAAAGAAGCTACGTTTGAAAGCCCAAGAATATTGCCCCAGCGTTCGTATTCAGTAAAGATATTCAAGAGGTTTGGTAGGGGATGAAATGTGCCAATTTTATGTGGATGATCAACTGAAGGAAACCGCAGGATCAACCCTGGGGGAAGATATTTTAGATCGAACAATTTAAGGTATCCAGAGGATGGAACCAAAGGACCATTATAAAAGTCATAAAGTTCCCCAAATTTATAAATAAGTATATTTTTATTGGGATAATATTTCAAAAGCTGTTGCTTGTCTATATTGCCCTCAAAATAACTTATTGCACGATGAGTTGAAATAAAATGTGGTTCAAAAGGTTCATCATTGGAGATGTGAAGATTCATTCTTTTTTTTATTTTTTCAACATCTCCCGCTGTAAGAAGAAATCTTGAATATGTTTCGATATAGCAACCATCACCAAGGGAGTGCTTCACTTCAATTTTGGGATTTTCAAACAGCTCATCGACAGTTCGAACGAAGACGAAGATCAGCGAGTTCTGATAGATGCGCATCCCCTCCCGTGTACCTACATGAAGAAATTCTATTTCACAATCTGTTTTGATAGTATAATCAAGGGGATAGAGTTTCTTGTTTATTTTTGCTGCAACTACACAACAATTGAACGTAAGCCCTTCACTTTTCATAAGCAAGAGAGGGGTTATCTCTTTATCGAAAGAGCATGTTTTCTGAACCGAACCATTTTTGATAATCTTTATTTCCATAGAGTAAAACCTTAATCACATTCCTCAGCATGGTCTGGCAATGTCAAATTTTATAGCTTATGATTTGATCCTTAGCGATGAGTAAAAACTCCTCGCTGAAAGATTAAAGTCTTTTAGACTATTCTGTTCGCCATGTCTGGGCATATCGAAGCCTGGAGGAATTTATATTTTTACCTCTTTACCAAGCCTTGTTTATTAAGACGAAATGTAATGGAGGCTTGTTTGGTAAAACCAGTTAGAAGTTGGGCTTCTTGAGTTATGGATTTACCAATTTAGGAATTGGTAAATTGGTGAAGTCATATTTAACAGCTTGTGGGGAATACAGTTCTGATATAATATTACTTTTGTCAAAGGAAAAGTTACGTCCACTTTTAGGTGAAACAGGCATACTACCAAAAAATTGTAGGTTGATTTCTGTGAATCACTTTGAATAAAGGGTTTGCTGGTTTTTTGTACTATATAATTACTTTTCGATTAGAGTGATAATTTTCATAATATGCATTTGCCACCCTGATCCGCAGGCTGGAGGAGAAGGATCTCCCATACTTCGTGAATCATTGTTATGTTAGTACTTTGCGACGATATGCACCATCCCTTATCTTTTGTTATTATTAGGTTATTGTGTAATAATGAAAAAGTGCCATGCTCCCTAAAAATTCTGGGGATATGCATGCTTTTAGGTGAAATTCTTGACACTACACATAGCTAAAAAAAAAGAGAGATACATCTTGAATAGTCAGGATGATTTTTTAGGAGGATACATGTCAATATCTGT